>JAYGDG010000586.1:0-3257 GCA_046583015.1 Pirellulaceae bacterium
GAATAACCTAGCAATCTCGTACGACGAAGGCACAGGCGTTCCTCAAGATCATCAAGAGGCGTACATTTGGATCTCACTAGCTTATGCTAATGATGGTGGAGACGAGTTGTACAAAAAAAATCTTGCCATAATTAAAGCAAAGTTATCTCCAGAACAACTTGCCGAAGCTCAGAGTCGAGCAACAGAATTGTCTAAGCGGATTGAAGAGAGACAGTAGGGAGAATAACTACCTTCATCTGGCCCAATCCGAGAGGAACATCATGTCTGATCACTCCGCACCGCACCACCGCCAGAAGACCAGTAGTCACTAACCGACCAACCCCAAGATCTGCTGCTGCTAAATCTGCTGGCTCAACGCCTGCCAACGCGCGCGCGAGCAACTGCAGCTGCGAGTCCAGAGGGGCTGTTTACGAGCCTGCTTTCTCTGAATTTATCCCCAGTTTTCATCCTCACTTCATCTCCACTTTGACCGTCTCCAGCTCGAAATGTTGATCGGTAACCGTGAGGTAATACTTCCTGGCAATGAATCGGGATGATTCAGACAGCTTCCGTTTGGAAAGAGGGGTTGTCGTAAGCGCTCGCTGAATTGAACTACAGTTCGCCGTCCAACCCGCGTTGATAGTACTTGTGGGTGATCTTATCCTGGTTTTCCAACAGCCATTCGATCGACGGCTCGTTGCACATCGCCTTGTGTATTGCCTGAGCCATTGCTTTTCGGTGGATATCAAATAGCGCTTTGTGATCGAGGTTTTCGTCAGTCGCGGCGCCAGGATTAAGCCAAACCGAACAGACGATACCCAGGTCATTTGCCTTCTCTTTTGGGATATCGCCAGCGCGGACAGCGTCGAGCACACCGTTGGCAATCGCGGCCTGAACTGTACCCATTAAAATGTTGGTGTAGGCGCTTTTCTTGACCGTAACCTTGCTAACCATCAGCGTCACTGGACGAACCTGAATGTCGGTATCGAGGATTGCGAAGACTTTGGAGTGCCCGACGGATTGGTCACCGGTTAGCGTCGCAATCGCCGTACCGACCGGTCCGTCCAACTCACCGATAACAACCTCCGGCTCCGCAGCCGTGAATGGGGGCCCGCCAGCAACAAGGGATTCCCCCGTGCGCATGATGATTCGATCGCTCATGTAATTTGTTCCTTTCTTTATTCAGTTGTCCTAGAGGCCCGGATGTCTCGATTGACACTACGCGACCTTGTATACTTTTTCCACCTTTTCGAGGCAGGTTGCCCTTGAGTAGCTCGTTGGCACGAGCCTTGCTTGTAATCTGTCTCGTCTTCGGGTCGAACTTGAGATCTTGAGCCAGTCTATCCTTTGATGGTCCCTGCGTGATCGGTATTTACTTGTTAAACCGTAGCAACATACGTGTGTCGCAACAATAGTATACAGGCAGAACGCCTGCCACACCGTACCGCCGGCCCTCTAGCGCAGCCGACTAAGGGCACATTCAGAGATGTGCAAAAGGGGAGAAGTGGTGCGCACCAGGTAGCCGTCATGACAACCGTGTGCAACCTGGTTTAATAGGCACACATCTTAACGGGCCTGTTTGGCAGAGAACGTTGCCTCACAAACTCCCGCGAACTTGCCCGGGATATTTCGGACTGTTAGATTGACGGTGAAAGCCGACAACAAAACAAATCCATCTTTAGTAGAGGCTCTGACATGAAGAATCTTTCTGATGTAACGGCCGCCCTGAAGAAGAAAGGAAGCGAACAAACCCGCAAGCTTGCTGCCCGCCACGGTGCTCCCAGTGACACGTACGGCGTCAAGGTCGCTGACCTCAAGACAATCGCCAAGCAAATCAAGGGGAACCAGGCACTCGCCTGTGAACTGTTTGACAGCTGCCATCCCGACGCTCAGTACCTGGCCGGAATGGTAGCCGACGGATCCCAGATGACCACCAGGCAACTGCAATCGTGGGCCAAGAAAGCCAGTTGGAGCATGATCTCCGAGTATTCGGTGCCAGGCGTAACTACCGAAAACAGTGCGGCTCGCAGCCTCGCGCTAAAATGGATTGACTCCAAGCAGGAAGCAATTGCCTCGAGCGGCTGGTGTACTTACGCCGGACTGGTCGCCATGTTGCCAGACGAAGAACTATCTACAACGGAAATCAAATCGCTATTGGACCGGATCGCTAAGAACATTGACGCTGCACCAGACCGGGTTCGCTACACGATGAACGGTTTCGTCATTGCTGTCGGGTCCTACGTGAAACCGCTGCTAAAACAGGCCCAGGCGACGGCCAAGGCAATTGGTACGGTATCCGTGGACGTGGGTGAGACCGCCTGCAAGGTGCCATTGGCCGTGGAATACATCAAGAAGGTGGAAACCGCTGGTCGTGTTGGCAAAAAACGCAAAACGATCAAGTGCTGATTTCTGCGGTACTCCCACCGGCCATGTGACTGGTTGGACGAGCGAGGGCTTGAAAACAGCTCCAGCATTTTCACTACCGCTGGCCGTGCATGCCACCACACTGACCCATCGTACCGGCTCACACGTATCGGTACTTCACGTCTTCAATTACCTGCTGGTCAAGCGATCGGTATTGCATTTCCAATCGATCCGGCTTGATCACCTTGTGATCGCTTGGACCAGCCGTCGGGGACTTCCTCTTGGAAGGCGATGCGTTTCCTGCCCACAGCCTTGCAGGCGCCGCCCCTGGGGGCGAAGATGGGACCTGTCCGGTTTTGACAGCCGATGGCAAACACTACGGGTTGTTTCAAGTGATCGAGTTCCAGTCAGAGCCTCCCACTCTGACGATCACCTGGAGGTATCCTGCCGGCAAGCTCGTAGCCAATGCATCAAGCGACCTGACGGAGCAGGATGTTGCTACCATTGCGGCTCAACCGCAGCAGGCGATCAGGGATGCCCTCCAACATATCTCCGCGCTGCTCAAGCCGGGTACATGGGAACGGACCGGCAATAATACGGGGCGGTTTCTAGCAATCCGCTGTAAACAGTCTTACAATGATCCCCGTAGTTTAGGTGTGCCATGATGCCCCCTGTCTTTTGGGAGATTTGCTGATGTCTTCGCTTCGCTATGGTTTTAGTGGCGGTCGTCTACTAATCCTGCTGGTTATTTTGGGCGGGTTGATCTCAGTCTCACCGATCCTGGTGGGGGATGGGCAAGAGGTTGCCTCGGTCAAGGCTACGGATCAGGTTCCGAAGGTTGTTACGAAGTGGTTAGATAGTCTGGACATGAAACGTGGCATTTGTGTCGTGCTCGGCAAGGATGGCACGATAGC
>JAYGDG010000220.1:0-1563 GCA_046583015.1 Pirellulaceae bacterium
ACCTTGATTTTTAATATCCATTCTCTTGACTGGGATGATGAGTTGTTGAAGATCCTGGATATTCCGCGGGCGATGTTGCCAGAGGTAAAACCTTCCAGTTGTATTTACGGGGAAACGACCGCAGACATGTTTGGCCAGTCGATCCCCATTGCCGGTGTGGCAGGAGATCAGCAGGCGGCCACGTTCGGACAGGCTTGTTTTACACCGGGGATGGCAAAGAACACTTATGGGACCGGTTGTTTCATGCTGATGAACACGGGGACCACCCCGGTGGCATCCAAGAACCAATTGCTGACGACTATTGGCTGGGGCCTTGATGATGAGGTTGTTTATTGCCTGGAAGGATCGATCTTCATTGCCGGGGCAGTCGTGCAGTGGTTGCGCGACGGCCTGGGGCTGATCTCTACCTCGTCTGAGGTGGAAGCATTGGCTGCGACCGTGGATGATAGTGAAGGCGTGATCGTGGTCCCGGCTTTTGTTGGGCTGGGAGCGCCTTACTGGGATCCTTCTGCCCGTGGCGCCATTCTGGGCCTGACACGTGGAACACAGGCGGGGCACCTGGCCCGGGCGGCGATAGAGTCGATGGCATTTCAGTCTCGTGACGTCCTCGATGCGATGACGCTCGATGCGGAACTCGAACTGGCAGCTTTGCGAGTTGATGGTGGAGCCAGTGTCAACGACAGCCTGATGCAATTTCAAGCAGACTTGCTCGATGTGGTTGTCCGTCGTCCAGTCGTCTCCGAAACAACCGCCCTGGGAGTTGCCTACTTGGCAGGACTGGCCGTCGGCTTCTGGCAGGATGCGAATGATGTTACCAATAACTGGGCACTGGACCGAGAGTTTGTACCTCAGATGCAAGCCAGTGAGAGTGACCAGCGTTACGCGGTCTGGAAGCAAGCAGTTGAGCGAGTTTGTAACTGACAGCAACCGGGTTGATCCTCGCTGGCTGGATTGCCAGGCATGATCGTGGGCTGGCCGGGCGGGAATGCGAGCGATGCAAGTTCAAGATATTGTGGTCGGCCTGGCAGCGATAGCCGCCGGTTTGTTCCTGGTTGTTGTCAGTGCCGTCAATCTGCAATGGTACTTTACGTCATGGAAGACACGCTGGCTGGATCAGCGTTTGGGACGCTTTGCGGCACGGACGATCGTCGCTCTGCTGGGAATCCTGTTGATCTTGCTGGGGATTGCCATCATGCGAGGCTTCAGCCCCAATGCTTCACGGACTCAAAGGTGCCCGTCGGTGATCGTCAAGCAGGCCTTGTCTAACGCTGAATCGGCATGCGCTTGAGGGCTTCCCGGGAAAAGAAATAGGGTGCCTTGCGGAACTCCTGCAGGCTGTATTCATCCCGGAATAAGTAGACACGGTTTCGATAGGTGACACCATGACGACGCTCTCCGATCGACTTCTCGCCGTGTTTGACCAGTCGCACGACGTCGCGCCCGGACAGCACAGGGCTGTATCGATCCGCCTCTCGTAAAAAGGCTTGTTGTTCCTCAGGGCCGACGAACAGGTAGAGCCGGCCTCGGTGAATAACACCCCACTTTGGATTCCCTGGTTGCCAT
>JAYGDG010000230.1:0-6760 GCA_046583015.1 Pirellulaceae bacterium
AAACTCCAGATACGTTGGTTTTCCATTATTGGCGCGGTCTTGCTGGCCAGCATCCTGGGCCTTGTGCTCCGTGACCGCTGGTTGCCGGTGGCCAAACAATGGATTACCCCGATCCAAGAACCGGCGGACGATTCCAGCGAAGCTGACCAGTCAGGATCCGGCCACGGTCATCCTCATCCTAATACGGGCCATGACGAGACAACCACGTTGGAGCTAAGCAAAAAGGCAGGCCAGAACATTGGACTGCAGACTGCCAAAGTTGAACTGCAACCGTTCGAGCGAACGATTGCCGTACCCGCCATGGTCGTCGAACGACCTGGCCGCTCGCGGGTCGAAGTGACCGCTCCGTTGACGGGTGTCGTAACGCGAATTTTCCCCATCGAGGCCGAAGCGATTCAGCCGGGTCAGCTGCTCTATGAACTTCGCCTAACACACGAAGACCTGGTGACGGCCCAACGGGACTTCCTGCGCAGTGTCCTGGAACTCGATGTCGTCACAAGCGAAGTGCAACGTTTGTCGACACTCACAGACGTGATCGAAGGCAAACGGCTGCTGGAAAAGAAATATCAACAAAAGATCGCCGAAGGGACCTTGCACGCCCAGCGGCAGGGATTGCTGCTGCACGGTTTGTCAGAACAACAAATCGAACAGATCATCAAAACTCGCAAGCTCTTGCAAGCCATGACGGTTGTGGCACCGCCTTTTGTGAAAGATGAACAGCACCAGGAGTTCGAACATGTTTACCACGTTCAAAAAATCAACGTGAGTCGTGGTCAACATGTGTCGGCAGGTGAAACGCTGGCAGTTCTTGCCGATCATTGTGAATTGTACCTGGAAGGAAACGCCTTCGAGCAGGACGCCGAGCGACTCACGCAAGCAGCCAAGGAAGGTTGGAATGTGAAGGCAGTGCCAGCCGCCGGGAGCCCTTCAAATGGACAGGCCCAGCAGCTAAAGGTCCTCTACCTGGCCGATCGAGTCGAGCCAAATTCACGAGCTTTTCACTTCTACATGAGACTTCCCAATAAGATCGCCAGCGATACAACCAGCGACGACCATCGCTTTATTGGCTGGAAATATCGCCCCGGTCAGCGAATGCAAGTGCTCATACCAATCGAGCGCTGGGAAGACCAGGTTGTGCTGCCGGTCGATGGTGTCGTTCAAGAAGGCGCAGAGACATTCGTGTTCAAACAAATCGGCAACCAGTTTCATCGCGTTGCTGTCCATGTTCAGTATCGCGATAAGGACTGGGTGGTGATTGAAGACGATGGCTTGCTGGTGGGAAGAATGGTAGCGGTGGCCGGTGCTTATCAAATGCAACTGGCCTTGAAGAACAAAGCCGGTGGCGGCATCGACCCGCACGCCGGCCACTCCCATTAGGTCAAATGCCACCCGGAAAGATTAACCGATGCTCAATTCAATCATCCGTTTCTCACTTCGCCAGCGATTCCTGATCGTCGCCCTGTCGGTGTTCTTGTTGGCCTACGGTAGCTGGCAGATTGTTCAGCTACCGATCGACGTGTTTCCCGATCTCAATCGTCCCCGTGTCGTGGTGATGACCGAGGCACCCGGGATGGCACCCGAAGAGGTCGAAACACTGATCACGTTTCCGCTGGAAACAACCCTCAACGGAGCCAGTGGCGTGCAGGCGGTGCGATCCTCATCAGGTGTCGGCATTTCCGTGGTCTATGTCGAATTCGACTGGGGAACCGACATCTACAACGATCGGCAAATCGTGAACGAACGTCTGGCCCTGGTCAGCGACCGACTGCCGGTGGGGGTCAAGCCACAGCTGGCTCCCATCTCATCAATCATGGGACAAATAATGCTCGTTGGTATGTATAGCCAGCAGACAGAGAAGACATTGCTCTTCAAGATGAACGCTGCCCCACAACCGGAACTCAACCAGAGCAGGTTCCCTGATTCCCTGCGACAACAATTCGCTGCCCATAAGATCAGGCTCTCGGAAACAACCGACGTTCACGTCGATCAACCTGACACGCGCTGGTTCGTTGACGACCGTCAACGTGGCCAATGGTATGCCGTGGTTCAGGTGCCGGACGGCTTGGAAGTTCACCGTGCGACATCGCCCATGGAGTTACGGACGCTCGCCGATTGGTCTGTGCGACAACGATTACTAACTATTCCCGGCGTCTCACAAGTCTTCGTGATGGGTGGCCAGCGGCGACAGTTCCAGGTGCTTGTCGATCCCGATTTGCTCTTGAATTACGGTGTCACACTCCACGAAGTCAAAGAGGCGCTGAGAAAAAGCAATCAAAACTCGACCGGTGGTTATCTCGACGAGCAGGGACCCAATGAACTGCTCGTCCGTGTCTTGGGACGTGTCAAGACGATCGAAGATCTGGAAGGCGTCGTTGTCAAGCATCGCGATGGCCGTTCGATTCTGCTGCGGCAAGTGGCAACCGTCCAGGAAGGTCCTCAAGTCAAACGGGGTGACAGTAGCGCCTCGGTCAAGGATAAAAACGGCACCTTTGTCGGTGGGTCAGCGGTCGTACTCACGATCAACAAACAACCCAACGCTGACACTCGTGAGGTGACCATTGAAATCACCAAAGCACTCGCTGAAATTGGACCTCGCCTGCCCAACGACGTTCGCATTCAACCGAAACTCTATCAACAGAAGACGTTCATTGATCTCTCCATTGACAACGTCAAGGAAGCGCTCCAGGACGGCGGCATCCTGGTCGTTATCGTGCTGTTCGTCTTTCTGCTCAACTTCCGCACCACGTTTATCACGCTCACCGCGATTCCGCTCTCCATCGTTGTCACGGGGCTTGTCTTCTCTGCCTGCGGACTTTCCATCAACACGATGACCCTCGGTGGCCTGGCAGTTGCCATTGGCGAACTTGTCGATGACGCCATCGTGGACGTGGAGAATATCTTTCGCCGACTGCGAGAAAATAAACAGAGCACAAATCCCAAACCACCGCTGCTGGTAGTTTTCCAGGCTAGTGTTGAAGTTCGCAACTCCATCGTCTTCGGGTCGATGATCGTTGTACTCGTTTTTATTCCCTTGTTCGCCTTGACCGGCATGGAAGGGCGACTCTTCACGCCGCTGGGAATCGCCTACATCGTCTCCATCCTGTCCTCGCTGCTGGTCTCGCTCACCGTAACACCCGTATTGTGTTACTGGCTCCTGCCCAAGGCCCGCTTCATGGCCAGGGAAACGGAAGGACCCGTGTTGCGCCTGCTTAAATGGCTGGCTGGCTGGACGATTCGCTTCAGCCTCAAAGTACCCCTGCCCATGCTGTTGCTCTCGTTGATCGCCGTCATCGTGAGCGGTCTGGCCCTGTCGAAAAAGGAGCGTGATTTCCTTCCCCCCTTTAATGAGGGGGCCATCCAGGTCAACGTGCTGTTGCCACCGGGTACATCATTAGCCAAGTCAAATGAAATCGCCACCAGGGTCGAACGCCGATTACAGGAAATAAAAGACGTTGAGGCCGTGGTCCGCAAGACTGGCCGCGCCGAGTTAGACGAACACGCCGAAGGGGTGAACACGACCGAGTTCATCCTGACAATCGATCAGCATTCTGACCGCAGCCGAGAAGAACTGTTGGACGTCTGTCGTGAGGCCGCAGCCGACATTCCCGGTATCGTCGTCAGCGTCGAACAACCCCTGGCTCACTTGATCTCGCACATGATCTCAGGTGTCAAGGCGGAAGTGGCCATCAAGCTCTACGGCAACAATCTGGATATGCTGCGTCGCAAGGCGGACCAGATGAAGATGGCGATCCAGGGAGTCGCGGGTGTTACCGACCTGCAAGTGGAACAACAAGTGATCATTCCGCAGTTGCGAATTGAAATCGACGGCAACCAGTTGGAGCAATTTGGTTTGACGCGGGATAACATCAACGAGTTCGTCGAAACGGCCATGAACGGTGTGGTGGTTTCCCAGGTATTGGAAGGACAACGCACGTTCGACCTGTTGGTGAGGATGGAGGAGTCATACCGTGAAGACCTGGAAGCGGTGAAACGACTTTCCATTAATCTTCCCGGAGGTGGCACTACGACGCTCGGTTCGGTTACCAACATCTATCGAGCAGGTGGCCCGAATACGATCAAGACTGAAAAGGTGCAGCGTCGAATCGTCGTGCAATGTAATACGTCAGGCCGCGGCCTGGTCGATGTCGTGCAAGACATCAAGCATGAAATCGATCCCATTGCCGATGCGCTGCCAGCGGGCTACTTCGTCGAGTACGGCGGTCAGTTCGAAAGCCAGCAATCGGCTTCGCGTGTCATCGCGGTGTTGTTCCTGGTGTCGCTCTGCGGAATGTTCCTGCTCCTGTTTAGCATGTTCCGCAGTGTGAATCTCGCACTGCAAGTGATGATCGCCTTGCCGATGGCCTTCATCGGCAGCGTTGCCGCCTTGTATTTCACCGGCCAAACACTCACCGTCGCCAGCATGGTCGGTTTCATCTCGCTCTGCGGTATCGCCTCTCGCAACGGCATTCTGCTTATTAATCACTACCTGCACCTGGTTCAATTTGAGGGCGAAACATGGTCCAAAGAAATGATCGTGAGGGCGGGCCAGGAACGGCTGGCGCCCGTCTTGATGACTGCCCTCACCTCGGGCATTGCCCTGGTGCCACTGGCGATGGCAGCGGGAGAACCGGGTAAGGAGATTCTCTACCCGGTGGCGACGGTCATCATCGGTGGTCTGATCAGCAGCACGATCCTGGAGTTTCTCGTCCGACCGGCCCTGTTCTGGAAATTTGGACGTCGCGCTTTAGACCGCCGCATCTCCAATCGCGGGCTTGACCTGGCGACGCCCGCCATGGCAGAGAGTCCGTAACCTGCCGCTAATGTCAGTCGAGGCCGTGAAGCAACACAAGGAAGAACGTACGCATCAGACTTCCTCCTGGTCAAGTTGCCATCGTGAGCACTTGGCCATTTACCGAAAAATGTAGTCGCCACCTAGAAAGTCACCAAGAGACCCATGCTCAATGTCGTTGGCCAACCGTTCTAGTGTGACATAGTGTTGACTTGGCTTACCCTTGTAGGGAACGCCTTCAAACTCGCCAACTAGCGGCTCATCACAACACTCCGAAACTTCCGGATCTCGCACTAAGATCGTGTGAGCTCCAGCTAGATTACCATTGGCAATCTCTCGACAAGGCCTGTCCCCAATAACAACAACCCTTCGAAACTCGCTACTGGTAAAATATTCCGGTTTCGCCGGGGGTTCGATGATAGTAATCTTGTCAAAAAGCTCACGAATCCCAGCTTCTCCTAGAAGCCTCTCAATTTCCTCGCTTCTTTCCTCACTGCTCCCAGTAGTAATGGACAGCACCTCGATTTGGGCTACCGAATACTTCTCTCTAATGGCTTTAACGAGGGCAGGGGCGCCGGAGGCTAAAAGACCAGTCTTCTTCCCGCCAAGCGTACCTGCCCAATCAATAACAAACAGCCAGCCATATATCCACTTCCTGGTAGCTTCATCTGGAGGCCAAGGAATCGGAAACTCATTCATAGCTCATTCCTCCTCTTCTCAACAAAACTGCTGCCCAGACAAGCACTGCAACACTCGTCTATTTCTTCCCTGCTGCGGTACTCGATCTACATTCAATTGCTGAACCTGGTTGTCTCGTTCGCTGGCAATTAGTTGGAATCCACGATGATGTAGCAGTCCGTATTACGCCATTCAGCTTGTGTTAAGTAGCGCGAGCCTACGCCAGGATCGAAAACGAATACGTTAATGAGGTCGTGACCTTGCGAACTTGGCAATATCTCTACGCCTATAACAACAACCGCATGCCACGAGTCGTACCCAGGATTCCTATAGGCGAGGTACACAGGTGCATTGTTCTTCAAAGAGACTGTGAGAAGGCTCAACTGGGGGATCCCATCTACAACACTGGGTTCCAGAGATTGCCAACCGGATCCTGAGGGTCTCCATTTCCTCAGCCGGGCCATAATGTCGGGGGTCAGACCACCCATATCAATCGGACTTCCATAGACTTCGGTAACAATCTCCTCTTGCGATACAGTAATACCCTTTGCCGAACAGACCATTTGAATACAGGCAGCCCAGCACCAATTCGTTTTTTCTTGCCAATGTAAATCGATCCGATCACGCGGAATAAAAACCCACTCTCCGGCGACATCGAGTTGTAGTAGTTCCCGCGGCCGTTCGGGATATTGAAACCTTTGTTCCGGATACGAATATGTAGCCGCATACGAATATGTAGCCGCGCTTGTTCCTCTGCCATTTGCAAGGTAATCCCCTATCTGTCCAACAACGCAAAGCACCAGAAAAACTGAGAGCATAATCAATGCCCATTTTTTCTTCCTGGTCAGGACCTTCCGAACACTGCTCATCATTGCTGCCAGCAGTAAGAGAGACTTGTTCATCTTGTTCCCCTTTACTCAAAAAAGTGCTTCGATATGCTCTGGCCGTTGTAGATAACAGCGGTGCAAAGGAGCGAACCGAACGCAGAATCGGGAAAAACTGCTAGATTTTTCCCGGGAGCAAGACGAACTGCGGTTTGCTGGCTAAACGTAATAGGTCGGCAGGAAAGGAGGTGGCAGGAAAAGGTAACAAACCGGGCAGGAATTGGCTGCGGGCTATCTTTTCCTTTTGAGTCGGCTGTTCCAGATCTTAATTGTGCCGTCAACGCTGCCACTAACGATCCGCCGCCCGTCCGGGCTCCAAGCCACAGCCGTGACGAGACGCTTATCGTGTGGGATGTCGAAAGCGGCCAACCGACACTCACACTCAAGGGACACAGATATCCCGTCACGG
>JAYGDG010000391.1:0-1986 GCA_046583015.1 Pirellulaceae bacterium
CGAGCTACTTGCCCTGCTTCAATCGCATCGAGGAATTGTCCCACCCAATTCGGCCGCGAAAGAACTGTCTCGGCAGCGTGACTGCGCAGCTGTGGACTTAACCCTTTCCAAACACTCAACACGAGCTTGGCAACTTTCGGATCCTGGTATCCTCCCACCACCTCCAGCGCGGCCGCTTGCACCGGTTGAGGTTGATTTAATTGTAGCAACTCTCCAAACAGCGACTTTTGCTCGGAGAAACTTCCCAAACGCAGGCTACGAATAGCGTCAACTCGTTTCTCTCTGGCCAGCTTTCCATCGGCTGCCGCCAGTCGCGCTTCGCGCAGTACTTGTGCCAGAATCATGGCGGCTTTTCCACCTGCTGCCGCCAGGATCCGTTCGCGTGTGGCCCCTTTCTGCTTCTCCACCAGCGCCTTGACCAGCGCCTCGCTCAATGACTTTTCTGACTTGCCCAGGCTCGGTAATGCCTGCAGGACTACCGCGATTTCGCTATTGCGACCGTTAGCTCCGATCTGCCCCGCCAGTGTTACCAGCAGTTTTCGGCCAACCGGTGTGGCGCGATACGTGGCATCTGCAGCTAAGGTCTGAAAGGCCTGGTCCGCCCCCCGGGAAAGTGAGCTAAGGATGGCCATCTGCAGCCATGGATCAAGCTGGCTTTCCATCGCCAACTGGCTCAAAGCGGCCACCGAGCCCCGCGTACCCACGGAGCCCAATGAGAAGGCCACCTGATAACGCACTTCGAGGTCGGGATCCTTGGCCATCTGAGCGAGCCGGTCGCGGACCCTGGCCGATTCAACAACGAGCTTCTCCGCCACCCGCAATGCCTGGACCCGAACCGACGGTGATTGATCCGACAATGCCTTCAAGGCAATATCCTCCTGCAGGCTGGATAGGCCTTGCAAAAGATGTAACGCGGTGGCTCGACCTTGAGGAATCGTTGCGTCGGTAACCATTTTTTCGAGGGCCGGGACCACCGTCTGGTCCTGTCGCTGGTAAAGCAGCCGCGCTGACACATCCCGGTGCCAGCCGTTACGATGCTGCAAATAGGGAACCAGCTCAGCGGACGGTAGCTTCCCCAGTTGCGGTGAAACCCGCCGTGGCGTTTTAGACTTATTGGACACAATCCGGTAGATCCGACCCCGATCATTACCGCTCACTGCATCGAGGTACTTGAAGAATTCAGGTGGCAAAAAAGCCACTCCTTCGATCATTTCCCGACACATGTCTAGCATATAGACGTTTCCATCGGGGGCGTTCGCAAACTGAACCGGTCGAAACCAGATATCACGAGACGCCAAAAACTCTGCCCCTTGATCTGCCCTCTCTGCAATCAGCCCGAGTCCTTGTTTTTTTAAGTGGGCCCGGTAGACCAGGTTATTGGCAACGTCCCCAACCAGCAGATTTCCTCGATAGGACGCCGGCCAGGCATCGCCCCGATAGATCGTGATCCCGGTAGCACCGGTAAAGAAGCCGAACGGTTTGCCCCCTTCGTCTGAACCACGAAACTTCCCTTCTCGCCGCAATCGGGTGCGCAACACCCGCCAGGGCTCCGGGGGACTGAGACCAAAGAGTTTCGTATGTTTGCCGCCGGGGGCAATATTGACCGCCGCCGCTGCCGGACTCAACTGCGGATTGCGCGCTACATACCGGTCGTCGTACATCAAACTCTGAGCGGGCACGCTGTTGGAACAGACGAATTTGCGCCCCCAGTCATCCATGCTCATGCCATGCTGCCCACCGCCCGACGTCAACTCGAAACGGCTAAGGTCGCGGGGATCGAAAATAAATCCACGTCCTCGGACCGATGCTGGTTTCTGTCCCTTTTCGCCGACAACTTTCACCTCGCCACCGGAACTACTGGTGGAAAGATGGAAGCGGTTGTCCAGTCCCCAGCGGATGGAGTTAAGATAAGCTTCGCCCGCCTTATCAGACCCGAAACCGCTAAAGACGATCTGCCGCTGATCGACCTTGCCGTCACCATCAAGG
>JAYGDG010000621.1:0-1975 GCA_046583015.1 Pirellulaceae bacterium
TCCTTGACAACCTTGCCATTGATCGAGAGTTTGCCAGGTCGCGAGTCCTTGGCCGCATAACGAAATTCAACCTGGTAGTTGCCCGCTTCCGGAACGTCGAGGTCGTATTCTACCCAGGTCAGTGAAGCCCCCTTGTCCGAGACGATACCAATTCCTTCCCCGTATCCACCGTCGACTTTACCGGCCGTTCCCCGGTCAAAAGACTCTGCTTCGCGCACCAGGTAAAGTGTTGAGATCTGGTCCAGGCTGGCGGTGGTGGCGGTTGGCGTGTAAGGAGCCTTGACGTCATCGGCCAGCGCCAGTTGCAGGTCTGCGGGTACGGCGTGACGTTGCCATTTGAGAACGTCGAGACTGCCGCCCAGGTAGCTGGCCACGTTTTGCCGGGCCAGTTGGGTGATTCTTGTATCAGCCTGCTGGCGGGTCTGGTCCAGTTGTGTCCTGAGCGTTTGCAGTTGGGATTCGAGCGCTGCTCTCTGCGGTGAAACGAGCGTCCGGTCACTCAACTGGGTACTTTGCAGGACACCGGCCATGGCGTAGTAGTCGGTGGTCGGGATGGGATCAAACTTGTGGTCATGACATCGGGCACAGGCAACGGTCATGCCCAGCATGGATCGACTGATGGTGTCGATTTGTTCATCGATGATGTCCGAACGCTTCTTGTCGGCATCCTGCTCAGCGGAGATCTTGATTCCCATGGCGAGGAAAGTGGTGGCGGTAATCCGCTGGTTCGTGATCGATGCGTTATCGCCTGCCGGGAGCAGGTCACCGGCGATCTGTTCCCGGATGAACTGGTTAAAGGGTCGGTCCTGGTTAAAAGCATCGATGACGTAATTGCGGTAATGGTAGGTCAGCGGGTAGGGTTTGTTTTCGTCGGCGCCGTTCGAGTTGGCGTAGCGCACCACGTCGAGCCAGTGTCGTCCCCAGCGTTCCCCGTAATGGGGTGATTCAAGCAAGCGGTCTACCAGCTTGGCGTAAGCTTGCGGGTCCTTGTCGGCAATGAAGGAGTTGATTTCTTCGGGCGTGGGTGGCAGGCCGACCAGGTTAAAGGAGAGTCGGCGAATCAGCGTGCGGCGGTCAGCTTGTCCGGCCGGCAGCAGCTGCTGATCGGCCAGTCGCTGGAAGACGAAGTTATCGATCTCGTTACGGACTGGAAGTTGCGAGTTAACCTGCGGGAGCGGGTATTTCGTGATGGGTTTAAACGACCAGAAATGAGATTCTTCTTTCCAGTCAATCGTGTTGTTTTTCGCAGTGGTCGATATTTCAACACCGTAGGCAGCTGGAGTGGGAGCGCCCATTTTAATCCAGCTGGCAAAATCCCTGACAATCGATGCCGGCAGTTTGCCGCCGGGAGGCATCTTGTAGTCTTCGTACTTGAGGGCAGAAATAATAAGACTCTCGGCAGGTTTTCCTGCGACGAGGGCTGGTCCCGATTCTCCACCGCTAAGCCACCCCTTGGGGAAGTCGAGTCGTAGTTTTCCCTTGGGCGGGTTGGCCTGTTGACTGTGACATTTGAAACAGCGTTCCACCAGGACCGGCCGAATGCGAGATTCGAAGAAGCGGATTCCCGCGGCGTTCTCAT
The DNA here is from genome assembly GCA_046583015.1 of Pirellulaceae bacterium. Lineage (GTDB taxonomy): Bacteria > Planctomycetota > Planctomycetia > Pirellulales > Pirellulaceae > JAZADA01. The sequence continues at coordinate 1,580 of JAYGDG010000621.1, forward strand.
CGGCCAGCAGTGGTCCATTACCCGTCAGGCGGGCCAGGTAGCAGAGTAATACGAGTAGTCCCCCCGGGAAGGGCCACCTCGAGTTCGAGTTCTGGATCATCCACTGCATGGTTTTATTCTAATAAACTTTGCCACTGCGAGGAGCTTTCTGACTGGTAAATTCTGATATGAACGCGCTACGGCCCAGGTACGAGTGCCGAGATTGAATTGAGCAAGTGATTCTTTTAGACTGGGGTTTCACCCATGAGCTCAATTAGAGAGCAGAAGTGGCTAATTATGCAGCCTGATTTTGTTGCCCGCAAACTGTTGAACACAGCCTTAAAGCTGTTTCGAGAAGATGGTTACTCCAGCACAGAGCTCAGTCGCATTGCCGAAGAAGCTGGCTGTTCACTCGAC
>JAYGDG010000712.1:0-9279 GCA_046583015.1 Pirellulaceae bacterium
AATAACACCCAAAGAACGCGCTTGTTCATACTTAAACATCTCTTTCCGCAGAACCACTCATGTTACGGTCGCAGCAACCATCCCTTGTTCTTCTCCACGAGAACCAGCCGGTCTCTCGAATCACACACATGCCAGTTGGACACCCCTGCATTGTATCTGATCTGTTACGCATCGGGCCCGCTATTGGGTTCGGGAATAAGTCCGCTTGAAATTCATTCAATCGTGGGAAAATATCCGTTTCCTTGAACCCGTCCAGCCTGTTTTTCCGGAATCGGTGCAGCATGTAAAATCAGGGCAACTGCCAGAGGTGGTGAGACCTGTACAACAGTCAGGGAACCAGTATGTTAAGTAGATCAAATCACTGACCCCAGTCCTTTCGTGCAACTAGGGGTTATCCAGGACCCGATACTAGGTAACGGACCTTTAGGTGTAGCTGGTTAATCAGGAATATTCTGGAAACTGAGAACACGCTTAGTGAATCATGGAAAAAGAAGCCGTTATTTTTCTATACGAGTAATCACCCGATGTGGAAAACAAAATCGATGCCTGTTTCTCCAGGCCACCACTTCAACTTATTAACAGTTCTGCTGCTGAGCATCATCTGTTGTCACGAGGGAACCTCCCGCCCACTGGCAGCCGCTGAACTGCAGTACCCGGTCGCAGTGGCTGTTGGGCCCTCCGGAACGATCTACATAGCTGACCGTAAACTGCCCGGCATCTGGCAACTTGAAAATGGAAAGCTAGAAGTCTTTGTTTCCGGAGACAAGAAAATCGGCGGCTTCTTAAACGCTGTTCGCTGCCTGGCGATTGATGGAGACGGCCAGTTACTGGTTGGAGATAGCGCCACGCGAGAGATCTATCGAATCGACAAGGAAAAGAAAAGTACTCCCTTAACCTCGCGGGGTATCGGCATCCCGATGGATATCGCCGTCACGGCTCAAGGCGATTTACTGGTAAGCGACTTGGAACTGCACTGTGTGTGGAAAGTGGCCAAGGCCGGTGGTAAACCGACGAAACTAGCTACCCTGGCCGGGCCCAGTGGGGTCGCCCTGGATGACAAGCAACATCTATGGGTCGTGTCGCGGGCCAAGAATCCGCTTCAGAAAATCCTACCCGATGGAACCCTTGAGACGGTTGTTGCCAAGCGGCCATTTCAATTTCCCAATGACGTGATCGTTGACAAGAATGGCGTCGCCTTTGTGACCGACAGTTACCAGAAATGCATCTGGAAGATAGCCCCGGGGCAACCACCCGAATCCTGGGTCTCCGGCGGATCATTGCAAAATCCAGTCGGCGTGACCTGGTCTGGCCAAGACCTGATCGTCGTCGACTCGCGAGCCCGCGACGTTTTCAAGATCAGTGCCGACGGAAAGACCATAACGTCGCTAACGGGGAAAGAAGCGTCATTAGACCAAAAGTAGACGGGCCCCATCAGTTCGGAGTCATCGTCCACCAGGACTTCTGTTGAGCCAGCTGATACCGTTGTTGCCACTGGTCGCTGCCATCATCCGGTATGACCTTCATATCCACTCCCGGTGAAAAAACAGGCCGGCGTCCGTTCATGAAATCGTCCCAATACTGAAGTCCATGAGCATAATCGTCAACAGAGCCACTCGGCCAGCTCACTTCAATCAATAAATTCGGGTAGGGATACGGTTTGGCGATCGGCTCGATACGAAAGCGCTCAACCGCATCCCAGTCGATATCGACGCCCAGCCCCGGTCCCTGTGGAATCGCGGCTAAACCACCATCAACACGTAACGGTTCTGCCAGCAGCATATTCTCGTAGAGGTTGTGGCAGTTGACCGCTGGCCAGCGGGCGTGACTGGAAACCGCCGCCAGGTGCAACGCCCAGACTGCCGTAATGCCAGTCCCCACCAGTTGCATCCAAAAGACCTTGTTGGCTTCGGCAATGATACTGGCCTCGTGAAGCACCTGGCTGGCACCGCCAGAAACGACGAACCCGTCACAAACGTCCTCTTTGAGCGCTGTCATCAGGGGTGGATTACCGACGTGCATCGCGATCGGAATCTCCGACTGACTCCGTAAATACTTGTTGCCAGCCACATCTCCCTGCGGTATTGGGGATTCGTAGATCTTTAGATGAGGATACTTCTCCATGGCGCGTAACAAGCGGACGGCATGTGCCGAACTGTTACACATGGTATTGAAATCCAAATCGATTTCAAAGTGATCCGGGACTTCCGCCGTCACGGTGCTCATCTGTTTGTCCAGATCAAACCAGGGCCGCGCCTTGAACTTGTAACTGGTGTAACCCTGCTTAATGGATTCCTGGCATTCCAGTAACCAATCCTCCGGAGACATATCGATGGACCACCAGGATACAAAAGCATCATCGCGGACTTGCTGCCCCATTAACTGGTGCAGGGGGATCTCACAAGATTTTCCGACGGCATCAAACAATGCCATTTGCAGTCCGGCACCAAGCGAATCGTCCCACATGATCTCGGTAGCCGTTTTTCCCATGGCCCGTTGAACCGACTTATCCGTCACCGTACCCCAGGTATAAAACGGCATTGTCTCGCCAACGCCAACGACATCATTTTCCAGGGTCACTCGACAGAGTTCCATGATCGTCCAGTGAGGCAACTCGCGGATCATATTACGACGAGGCACTTCGCGATAAGGTACATCTACCCATATCCGCTCAATATTCTTGACAGCCAGTTTCATGATTACGACAACTCATCCCATGCAATTAAGGATCATTGAGAACCAATTTCTTCCACCAGGCGACGCCCCAGTGGTGCAACCTGATCCGCTACCAGGCAAAACGGGTTTACAACCAGGATATTCTCCTCCAAACGGCCGTGCCCTACATAGACGGCCGGGTCACCTGCTCGCAGCGCTCGACATACTTGCATCGCACTGCGCTCGGCACGCGATGTATCAAGCTTGATTTCCAGTCGACAGGGCGTTTGACCGTCTTCTATATCAATCAACTGACAAGTCACTGAACAGTCCCGAAGTTGATCGGATATTTCATCCAACCAGTGAGTGTATTCTGATAACTGCGAATCATAAGCACCTTGAGAGAACAGTTCCAAGGCCGTCAGCAGTGCCATGACCTCTTCTTTCGCTACTTTCATCGAGCGTCCCAGGCCATGGCGAGGCAAACCTGCTAAAGAAGTCTTCTCCAACCAGGGTGCCGGCGGATCCCACAAATCCCAATGGTCGTCCATGTCAAGCATCTGCAAGGTCGCCGCTGCCACCAGGTCCTTTCGCCCGCAGAGAATCCCCGTTGCTTGCGGACCTCGGATTGCCTTGCCTCCACTAAAAGTAACTAAGTCAGCACCCGTGGCAGGGATACCCTGTAGATTCTGTCGTGGTGGAAGTTCTCCGGCCGCATCCACCAGCACCGGCAACCCTTGAGCCTGGGCAACCTGAACAACCTCCTCCAAACTCGGCCGCGAGTCGGGGGTCAGCACATAGAGAATCCCAGCCGTTTGCGGGCCACACGCTGCCAGGTATTCCCAAGCTTCCGTGCGACGCACACCCGCGCCCGCTACTGGCTCGTTAAAACCGACTTCGACCAGTCGGGCTCCGGCAGCACGAACGGCATGGTCATAACCATTACGCTGTTCTCTCGAAACAACGAATTCGTGGGCAAACCCGCTGCAATCTGGCAGTTGTGCCATGCGGGCCACGTCCAGCCCGGTCAGGATGGCCGCCGTTCCCAAAGTCAAGGCAGCAGCAGATCCAGCCGTTACCAGCCCCGCCTCGCTGCCAGTAATTGCAGCAATCTGCTGGCTGGCCACCGCCTGCAGCTGCTCGATAGGAACCGTTTCCTGAGCAGCGGCCTGGTAGGCCGCTAAGACGGCCGGCGGCATTCTTGCTCCCCCTAACCTCGTAACCGATCCCGAGGCGTTGATAATCGGCCGGATCCCCAGCTCCTGGTATGTTGTCATGGTCGATCCAACAGGAAGTAAATACTACGGCATAAAAGGCGGAATCTCAGCAACTTCTTTCCCGTCAATCATATCCTGTACGAACTCTGCCGTCCGCTCGACGATCGCGTCGATCATCACTTGCCCGGCTTCGGCCGTCGCTTCCAGGGGTTCTTTGTCTTGCTGATCCTGCATGGCATCGGCCCGCACATTCTCGGGGAAGGCAGCCAGTGCAAAAGCCGTCTCAAATTCCTGGGCATGCCCGGGAAAACGCCCCGTGTTGAGATTCGCCTGAGCCACCTCTTCAGACAAGAACTCCCAATAAGACCGGAAATGCAAATTGATCTCCAGGCGTTGCAGGTACTGCCCCCACATCCCTTCACAAGGCGCGACGTTCCCTCCGTGCCCATTAAGAACCAGGATATTCTTGAAACCAGCGTGATGCATACTGCGTATCGCATCAAACAAGACTGCCAACCAGCTTCCCGGTAAGGCTGACATCGTACCGATGTGGCGCATGTGATGTTCGCTAATTCCCACGCTCATTACCGGGGCCACCAGAACATGAGGACTGAGCCGACTGGCGACTTCGTGGCAAACGTGCAAACAACTTCGCCAATCGTGTTCCATGGCCAGGTGTTCTAAGTGCTGTTCGGTAGCCGCGGTTGGAATAATACAGGCCTTCAGTTCTCCCGATTCCATCCGTTGTCGAAATTCACGGCGGGTGTGTTTGAGCAGAGAAATCCCGGAAAGATTCGTCGTGGACACGATGTTCACTCCTTGCACTAAGTTCCTCTGCCAAAAGGCTAGTCTCGCCAGCCAAGGGGGTTCCATCGGCAGCTAAATCGGGCAATTATTGCAGTTTAAAGATCTTGCCCGACCTGTTTTCCCCGTCCCGCAGTCACCTACAGGCACCCTATGACACGCCTAGAGCATTGTCAACAACCGGGTACAATACCGCTGATAATAATCAGTCCCGGAAAGAACATCGAAGCTGGAACCATTTTGGGAAAGATGCATCCCTATGCCAACGACCGTCGACGGGATCATTCTCGGCAGTGGACATAACAGCCTGGTGCTGCAGGCTTACATGAGCCGGGCTGGACTGGAAACCATCTGCCTGGAAGGTAATGCGCACTACGGGGGCGGGTTAACAACCGTCGAATACCCAACGGGCAGCGGATTCCTGCACAACACCCATTCCTTTTACCACCGTGGCCTCAACGGCCTGCCCTGGTACCATGACCTGGAGTTGGAACAACAGGGAGCTCAATACCTGCAGCCGGAACTGAACGTTGCCTTAATCACCCCCTCCGGCCAAACCCTCCAGTGGTGGAATCAGTTTGACAAGACCGTGGCTTCATTTGCTTTGTTTTCTCAGCGGGATGCAGAGACTCTGCAAAAGTGGCGGGATGAATTTCGCCCGATTCTCGAGCAAATTCTGCTCCCCGAATCGCAGGCTCCTCCGCTGCCCCTGGAACAACGGGAAGCGGGATTGCGCCGCTCTGCTCTGGGACGACGGTTACTGGAAGTCAGCCAGCTCTCCCCACTAGAATTTGTTCAAGAAAACTTTGAACATCCTACCGTGCAGGCAGGCTTGCTGTTCTTCAATGGTCTGCGCGAAGTTGATCTGCGTTGTTCCGGATTCGGTCACCACATTCCAGCTTTATTAGCCAGTGATACGCTGGCGCAAATGTGCCGCGGAGGCAGCCTGCAACTGGCCAATAGCCTCGCAACGGACATCGAACAGCATGGTGGTACAATCCGTTGCGACTGTCGTATCCAATCGATCCTGGTGGAAGGAGATCAGGTTGTTGGAGTTGAAGTCGATGACGGGGAACAAATCTACGCCCGCAACTTTGTCGCATCCGGTTTGAATCCCCAACAAACATTCCTGGAATTACTCGATCCGCAACATGTACCCGCCTCGTGGCAACAAAAGGCCCGTGGCTACCAGTACAATCTGCTGGCACCCCTGTTTTCCCTGAACCTGAACTTAAGTGGCCCCCCTCGTTACAGTGCCCGCCATGACCATCCGGAGTTGGACGAGGCTTTCATGGTAATCCTGGGTTTGGAGCATTTTGACCAGTTCCCGGAAATCATCCGCCATCACGAAGGAGGAACGATACCGCCCACGGTGATGTGGGGATCCTGTCCTACGCAGTTTGACAGCAGCCAGGCCCCGACTGGTCATCACACGGCCTTCATGTGGGAGAAACTACCCTACGCAGTTTCCGGTAATGCCCAACAATGGGATACGCTCAAAGAGGAACACGGCAAGCAAATGCTCGATGTCTGGGATCGCCATGCACCCGGCTTGAAAGACCAGGTCATGGACCTGTTTACACGCAGCCCGTTAGATACTGAGCGATCACTGCCCAACATGGTTGGTGGAGATTTATTGTGTGGTGCTCTGGCACACGGTCAAATCGGAGCGCATCGTCCCTTCCCGGGAGCTGGCCACTATCGCGGTCATCTCAGCGGCCTCTACCTCTGCGGATCGTGCTGTCATCCAGGTGGAAATATTACCGGGTTACCAGGGTACAACTGCGCCCAGGTCTTGTCGGCTGATCTGGGAATGGTCACCGCCTGGTCACCACCTCCCTTGCTGCAACGCTGGCCAGCCTCCTGAAACCCGCACAGCCAAGTGATCGCTTCAACGGGATTGTCGCTGGTTGCGTTTCCTGGCAGCCCGCAATTGATTCTTGAGTACGTCGATCAGCCACCATTGAAGCAACAGGACAGCGAGCGGTCCCATCAACAGGAACATCTGCTCCGCTTTCGGATGCCGCAAGAATTCTGGACCGTCTGGAGCCAGGGTCCGGTAGAGAGATCCGATAAACGCGACATTCAGGACAAGCAAAACACACATGAACAGGCAAGTGCTGAGCTGGAACCAGGCTCCATCTCGACCAGTCTTTTGCCGACTCATCACAAGCTCACCTGGCCAGGAAATCAAACGAATGCCCAACTCTCCCGAGTCAACTACCAGTGGAGCATGGCATACTCATCGCCACGCCACAAGTCGCCACCTGGAGTTCCCCTCCTGAAGGACCAAAACCACGGATTCTCAAACATGCCATGGTTCTGTCTGCTTGGAGATGCACCCCACAGTCGCTATCATGTGCTCTCGGGGTCTACGATCTGGATTTCGCCGGTAGTTCGCTCCACGAAAATGGGAGAAATGACGAAGATGACTGACTTTCGGACCGAACGCGATTCAATGGGTGATGTACAAGTTCCTGCCGATGCTTATTACGGCGCGCAGACTCAACGCGCTGTGGATAACTTTCCGATTTCAGGCTGGCCGCTGGCCCCGGCACTGATTCATGCCATGGGACTGGTCAAGTTCGCTTGTGCGACCGCCAATCGTGACCTGGAGAAACTGACTAAATCCGGTAAGAATCCGTTGGCTGAAAGCCAGGTAGAGGCTCTGCTGGCTGCCTGCCGCGAGGTAGCTGACGGCAAATTAGACGCCCAGTTTCCAGTCGACGTATTCCAGACAGGTTCGGGCACATCAAGCAACATGAACGTCAACGAGGTGATTTCCAATCGAGCGATTGAGATCCTGCAAGGAGATCGATTTAGTCCTGACAAGGCAGTCCATCCCAATGATCACGTGAACATGGGGCAGAGTACCAACGACACCTTTCCAACCGCGATTCATGTTGCCGTGGCTTTGGAAACGAGTCAGCGTCTTATGCCGGCACTGCAGCGTTTGGCTAAGGCGTTACGCGACAAGGCAACTCAGTGGGATCAGATCATCAAGATCGGTCGCACCCATTTAATGGATGCCACCCCGTTGCGATTGGGCCAGGAAATTGGCGGCTTTGCCCGCCAGTTGGAACTTTCCGTCGAGCGTGGCCAGCGAGCTGTTAACAGTGTCCTGGAGTTGCCCGTGGGCGGCACCGCGGTCGGTTCTGGTATCAACACTCACCCTGAATTTGGAGCTCGTGTGAGCAAGGTGATTCAGCAAGAGACCGGTATTGATTTTGTCGAAGCAGCCGATCATTTTGAAGCCAATGCGCAGCGTGACGGCCTGGTCGAATGCCATGGTCAGCTGCGAGTCATCGCTTCCACGCTTTTCAACGTGGCCAACAACATCCGCTGGTTAGGATCCGGCCCTCGTTGTGGATTCTATGAGCTACAACTGCCGACTCGCCAGCCTGGCAGTTCTATTATGCCCGGTAAAGTAAACCCCGTGATGAGCGAAAGCATGATGCAAGTTGCTGCCCGGGTCATGGGTAACGATGCGACCGTGGCACTCAGCGGCGCGGCAGGTGGCCAGTTTCAGCTGAACATCATGATGCCCGTCATGGGGCAGGCAACCCTCGAAAGCATCGACCTCTTGACCGGTGCGACCACTGCATTTGTCGATTTCTGCGTGGAGGGAATAGAAGCTAATGCAGCAGCCTGTGAAGCCGCTGTGGAACAGAGCTTATCGATGGTGACCAGCCTCAATCCTCACATCGGATACGAAAAAGCCTCCAAGCTTGCCAAGGAAGCCTTTGAGTCTGGCCAAACCATTCGCGAATTGTGCCAGGAACAAGAGATTCTTCCCGAAGAAACACTGCAAGAAGCGCTCGATCCTTTTCGGATGACCGAACCTCAAGAATAACGGGCCGCGGCGATCATGCTTGGCGTCAGGAATTGTCGGCCAGGAACGATGTCAGCTCAGCAAGCTCTCGGCGAACCGCTTGTAACAATAGCTCCGCATCCTGCCTGGTCCAGTTTGGTTTCTCGCGGTGTGCATAGGGTGGTGGCAACTTGAGCTCGTGGAGCATCGTTTCCAGTGTTTTCTCGGCACCTAGTAAATCTTCTTTCACCAACAGTGCCGCCCCATAGCCGGTTGCAGGATTTTTCTCCATCTGATGAGTACGCAGTTTAGCCCGCAAATAATAGAGTTCCGCCGAGTATCCGTAATAAGAAGCCCGCGGGCGAATCTGCATCAACTTTTCCTCGACCGACAATCGATCTTCGATTTCCAACAACAGTAATGTTACCCACTCGTTGTTGAGCTGGTTGCTCTGCAACCTGCTCTCGTACTCATGGAGAGGAGAAAGCCGATCAAACCCGGCAAGAAAAAACGTCGCCGTCAAGATCCCAATTGGTACCAGGAAATAAAGACAATGCCAGCCAAGTGTAGCGACTACTGTCACGGGACCGCGCCGATCCCACCAGGAAGCGTGCTTGGCTGTCTTCTCTGCCGACGGTTGCTCGGTTGAACCCAGCATGGCGAGGTTCTGGCGGTTCTCCTTGTGACGTACTTTCCAGATAAATCCGTCGTAATAGTAGTGCAACAAAGTCGAGGTAAACACGAGGGCCCCCAAGAACACGACAAACCACTTAAGGATCATTCCCAGTTCCACAA
>JAYGDG010000729.1:0-5281 GCA_046583015.1 Pirellulaceae bacterium
CCCGTACACGATCAAGGATTTTTACTCGTTGGTGTCGTTTTTCGGCGACGTTGATGAAGCGCAGCATTTCAAGCTGGGATCCAATGCTCTTCCCACGCGCCGTCCACCGGAAATTACAGTATTGAGTCGACAGCAACGCGAACTCGAAACCAAGCTGCTGATTCAGATCGCCGAGGTTACCAAGGCGCTTAAGAGCAGTGACCGTCCAGAAGTGAACGAGGACAAGGAGGAGAATTCAACCCGACTTAAGGAACTCCAGGACCAACTGGCGGCATTACGAAAACAGGCCCGGCCCTCCATGATTACCGTCTCCATCAAGCCGCGCGAGATACGGTTGTTACCCCGCGGAAACTGGCTGGATGACAGCGGACCGATCATGGTCCCTGCGATTCCGGAATTCCTCGGAACCATCCATCCAGACCAGAAACGAGCCACGCGACTGGATCTGGCTAACTGGCTGGTTGACTCACAAAACGGTGTCGGTGGCCAGACGGCACGGGTCATGGCCAATCGCCTCTGGTACCTGTTCATGGGTGAGGGAATCTCTCGATCGCTCGACGACTTCGGAGGCCAGGGTGAACCTCCCACGCACCCGGAGCTTCTCGATGCACTGGCGCTGGAACTGCTGGACCACGACTGGAACCTGAAACACCTGATCCGCGAAATCGTCCTCTCACGGACCTATCGTCAGTCATCACGCGCCAGTGCCAAGCAGCTGGCGAAGGACCCTGGCAATCGCATGTTCGCTCGCCAATCGCGGTTTCGCTTGCCCGCAGAAATGATACGAGACAACGCTTTGGCGGTGAGTGGACTACTGGTGCACGAGCTGGGGGGCATCTCGATTCGACCCTACCAGCCTGCTGGCTATTATCGGCACTTGAATTTTCCCAAGCGAACCTACAAGTCAGACACGAACCAGAACCAATGGCGGCGAGGAGTTTATGTACACTGGCAGCGGCAGTTCCTGCATCCCATGCTGCGTGCCTTCGATGCACCCAGCCGCGAGGAATGCACTGCCCAACGAACACGCTCCAACACGCCGCTGGCTGCCATGGCCTTGTTGAATGATCCAACCTTCATCGAGGCAGCCCAGGGCCTGGCGTTGCGTGTGATTACCGACGGCGGGAATTCCGACCCAACCCGCCTGCGCCATGCGTTTCGTTTAACGTTATCACGTGAACCTACTGCATTCGAATCAGAGAGACTGCTCAAACTGCTCGACCAATCCCGCCAACGGTACGGTGATGCCAAGCAGGCCGCGGACCAGGCTACGCAAGCAGCACTAGCACGATTGAAACCGGGACAGGAGATCGAAACGACCGAACTGGCGGCGTGGACCGTGATCTCCCGGGTATTGTTGAATCTCAGTGAGACCATTACACGCAATTGACACGTAGGGTGGACCATGGAATCTCTTCAAATAAAGCGACGATCATTCCTCTCGCAGACAGGAATTGGCCTGGGCGCGACCGCGCTGGGGGGACTGTTGGGGAAAGATGGTATCGGCGCAGAACCAGGCGTGGCGGGCATACCCCACCACCGGCCGAAGGCTAAACGGGTGATCTTCCTGTGCATGGCTGGAGGACCTTCCCACCTGGAGACCTTTGACTACAAGCCCAAGCTGGCGGAGCTTGATGGCAAACCGATGCCCGCGTCCTTCACCAAGGGCCAACCGATTGCTCAGTTACAAGGACAATCGCTTAAATGCCAGGGACCGCTGGTCAAATTTCGCAAACACGGTAAGAGCGGCATGGAAATCAGCGATTTTCTCCCCTGGCACGCCAAGATGGCTGACGATATCTGCGTGCTCCGCTCGCTGGTTACTGAGCAGATTAACCACGACCCGGCCCACACGTTCATGAACACCGGCACAGGGATCAGTGGTCGTCCTTCCATGGGTTCATGGATCAACTATGGACTGGGAAGCACGAGTGAAAATCTTCCCGGGTTCGTCGTGCTGACTAGTGTTGGTGGTCGTAATCCCCAGCCGATCGCGCAGCGTCAATGGTCAGCCGGGTTCCTGCCCGGACGATTCCAGGGGGTCGAGCTGAACTCCGTCGGCAACCCGGTACACTACGTTCGCAATCCGGCTGGCGTCAATCACGTCGAGCAACGGTCTGTGGTAGAAACCATCGCGGCGCTGAACCGCAAGCGGAACGTGACGCTCCAGGATCCCGAGGTAGAAACTCGCACCAAGGCCTATGAACTGGCGTTCAAGATGCAAATGTCGATTCCGGAGCTGGTCGATTTCTCTGGCGAACCACAAGAGGTTCTTGACATGTACGGAGCCAAGCCTGGTGACGGGTCGTTTGCATCAAACTGTCTGCTCGCCCGACGACTCGCCGAACGTGGTGTACGCTTTATCCATCTCTACCATCGTGGATGGGATCATCATGGTGACCTCGTGCGTTACATGAACACCTGCTGTGGACTGACCGACAAACCTACCTATGCCCTGGTGCAGGACCTGAAACGACGAGGCATGCTGGACGACACCTTGATCATCTGGGGAGGTGAATTTGGTCGTACCCCCATGTTCCAGGGTAAAGGTGGACCAGGACGGGATCATCACATGAAGGGATTCTCGATGTGGATGGCAGGTGGAGGAATCAAGGGTGGAATCACCTATGGTGCCACGGATGAACTCGGTTACAACGCGATTCAGGACATTGTCCACGTTCGCGATCTGCACGCCACGATGCTGCACCAGCTTGGTATCGACCACCGACGTCTGGCCGTCAAGTCCCAGGGACTGGACATGAGGCTCACTGGTGTAGAGAAATCTCGTGTCCTCACGGATATCCTCGCTTGACCAGCCAACTCGTAAATCCATGCTGGTTTTGAAATCAATCGGCGTTAAACTGGTAACCTCCCCGGCCAGGGATGTTGGCGGGCATATTGACCGTCAGTTTTTCGCTGGCTGGCTACAAGGAGATGAACCATGGCGGCACGAATCAACTGGTACTACCACCGCAATAGCTGACAGAGTTGCACCAAGTCGCAAGAGTTTCTTGCCAACGCTGGAGCCACGATCGTCGAACAGGTGGATGCACGAAAAACAAAGTGCGGTGAAAAAGAGACCCTGGAACTGGTTCGTTCCATGGACCAGGTCTGGGCCGCCCGGGGTAAAAAAGTAGTACACTTTGACCTGAAAAAAGAAAGACCACCGAACGCTGAACTGCTCAAATCCCTGCTGGGCCCCTCTGGATCACTGCGGGCACCAGCAATCACGCGCGGCAAGAAACTGTTCGTAGGATTCCATGCCGATGTCTACCAGGAACATCTAACTTGACCGCAACTGTGATCAAACTCACGGCCGTTCCACAAGTTTGGCCGCTCGCTGGGCATTGATTGTCTGCAAACGGTCAAGAATGACCTGCTGCTGTGCGCCCGTGCTACGACGGGCAGCCATCTGGTAGTAGATGCGAGCTACACCTGTCTTGCCTTGGGCATCAAGTTGCCGGGCACGCTGCAAATACTCTTCCGCTTCCTGATGACGCTGGACAGCCGCCAGCTGGTTTTGTCGACGGATTTCCGCCACGCTTGACCGGTTGACGGTTTTCACCTCCCGTGACAGCGTCGCCGACGGTGGGTGACTCGTGTGGCGGGCTAAATTACGAACCAAGAAATCAGCCTTGCGAGCAAGTTGGATCTCTTCTGCAGAGGGCACGGGAACCCGGGCACTTGCCAACACTTGTTCATCCAGCTCTCGCAAGTCAATAATAGTCGCCGTTACCGCTGCCCCAGCATGACCGACTTCACGACCGATGCCCTGGTTGCGGAAAAGACGTCCTGCCATCGGCAACTGCGCCAAACCAGGAATTCCCCGCGTCACACTCCCTTCACGGACACGACTAATCGATCCCAGGTGGGCCATGCCACGATCCGGCACCAGAACGCTCCCGGAACTAGAAAAGATCCTGTATGTCGGTAACATCACGACCTGGGCAGCAACAGGGGTCACGCAGCAGAAGCTGGTGACCGCCAGGCAAACCAGCAGCCAATGAGATCTTGTTTGTCAATCTGCCATGGTTCTCTCTCCGCCTGTTCCAGCCACTGGCAACCACTCAATCGTTCATCATAAGGAAACCAGGCTACTGAATGCAAGATATTCGACATGCCAAAACGCAGTTCTCCGTTCATTAAAAGCGGAGTGTCATGACATACTTTTCCCAATCCTGCTGGAATTTCTCCATATCGGTGACTCCCAGCACGGCCATAAGCGCTTTATAGCCAGTGGGATCATCGTTAACTGATTTGCGAAACTGGTGGTAATAACGAACCAGCAAACCTCGCTCCTGCAAGTAATAGCAAAGGTATCGAGCCTGCGAATAATTTGTCCCGGGGTCTTCACGATAAAACTGATTGGTAGTCGTGCCGCACAATTCTGAAAAGGGTGGAACTTTCTTATCGACAATCGCCTGTTGCAGTCCCTTTAACCGCCAGTTGGTGCGGCCCCAGATATGCCCTCTACGGTCCATGGACTGTTCATACAACGATCCCAGGCCTTCATTGAGCCAGGCTGGACAGGCTGGAAAGTTCGCCTCGACAAAAGGATGAACAATTTCATGAACCAGTGTTCCTCCTCCGGTAGCAATGTTCATCACCAGCACCCGTTGCCTGGGTGAATAGTACCCATAGGGCGTGGAAGGCATATCACCGAACAAGGTCTTTCCATTTTCCTCGTAACTGGTCTTATCCCGGAACAACCAGACATCGATGATGTGATCTGGATCTTTGCTGAAAAAATCCTGTTTCAAGCGATCAATTGCCCACTTCACCGTGTTCACCGATCGAGATCGAACTTGCGCGAACGACTCGTCGCCAATCACGACAAATGGCTTTTGTACGATGATATGAAACTCATCATTAGGAAGTTTCTTTTTCAGCGCTTGAATGTGCTGGGAATAATCGGCATTGCTGAACCCCGTGGTTACCGGAGCGCGACCAATGCTGCCGGCTCGCAAGCGCAAACGAACCACTGTCCAGCGATCTGAGCGGTACTTCAGCGGCCACAGATCCAGGAATGCCGTTCGTTTCATCCGCCGGTACGCACCCGCTGCCACAGCCGGTTCATGAAAAATGACTTCGTCCTTTTTCTGGTCAAAACCAACGATCAGACGGAAATGTTCTGTCGTTTGAGGCTGGTCGTCATAGTGCATGCAAACGATGGAGGGGATCCCCGCCTTGAGGTCTGTATGCAAGCTGGCAAAAAGCACATCGAGTTGTCTCGTTGCATCCCTGGCCCGAACAGAATACCAGACAGAACCCGTGTTGAAGC
>JAYGDG010000776.1:0-5217 GCA_046583015.1 Pirellulaceae bacterium
TCCCGCGACCCAAGACGGTCGGCAGGCTGGAATATACCTTTGATATCGCTCTGAAATTTCTGGGACCAAAAGATTACGTCGTGGTTAATGAGAAACAAGTAGAGGTGAGCGGGCAGCAAGCGCCCTGGGTATTCAACTCGATGGCTCGCGGACTCAAGACCTGCACGGTGCCGCTGCGGAACAAGACGGATCAACCCGCTGCTTACACCGTACGGCTCTATTTTGCAGAAGTCGGTGACGTGACCGCTGGCCAGCGACAATTCGATGTCAAGCTGCAAGGACAACTGGTCGCGCAAAATATCGATATCGTGAAAGATGCCGGTGGTCGAGGGAAATCGCTGGTGCGGACGTTCAAAGGAGTGA
This sequence comes from Pirellulaceae bacterium, assembly GCA_046583015.1. Taxonomy (GTDB): domain Bacteria; phylum Planctomycetota; class Planctomycetia; order Pirellulales; family Pirellulaceae; genus JAZADA01. Next base: position 364 of record JAYGDG010000776.1, read on the forward strand.
AGGTGACCGAGAACCTGGCCGTGGAACTCGTGCCACAGGCCAAGGGCAAGAATGTTCACCAGGTCCCCATTCTGTCAGCCATTGAAGTACAGATTGAACCCTCGAAGTGAAGTGTAATCATGATCATGACACCGGTGGAAATTGGCCCGCTCAAGCTTGATTTCCCAGTCGTACAAGCTGCCCTTTCTGGTTACAGTGACTGGCCGATGCGTGTGATTGCCAAACGCCTGGGGGCCTCTTATAGCGTTTGTGAAGTGATGCTGGATCAGTTCCTGGTGGCCGCCAGGAAACGAGCCAAGACACGACACTTTCTGCACATTAGCGATGAAGAACATCCCGTTGGCGGGCAACTGATGGGGGCTGAACCGGACCAGTTTGCCGAGGGAGCTGGCAAGCTAGTAGAAGCTGGCTTTGACGTGATTGACATTAATTTCGGCTGTCCCGTAAAAAAAGTACTGGGTCGTTGTCGAGGTGGGTTTCACCTCGGCCAGCCCGCTGTGGCCTTGCAAATTGTCGAGCAAACCCGTGATATCGTTCCGGATCATATCCCGGTAACGGTCAAGATGCGGCGCGGGATCGACGACAGTCCGGAAAGTCGGGATAACTTCTTTCAAATCCTGGACGGAGCTTTCCAACTCGGCGTGGCTGCTATTACCGTGCACGGACGTACCGTGGAGCAGCGTTATGTTGGCGCCTCACGCTGGGAGTTTCTCAAGGAAGTGAAAGAACACGCCGGGGAGCGAACGATCCTGGGCAGCGGTGACTTGTTCAGAGCGCAGGATTGTCTCGATATGATCGCGCAAACGGGTGTGGACGGTGTGACCGTGGCTCGGGGAGCGATTGGGAATCCGTGGATTTTTTCCCAGGCTCGTGCGCTGGCTGACGGCCAATCTTTGCCAGAACCACCCTCCCTGTTTGAACAAAGAGATGTCTTGCGAGAACATTTCCTCTTGTCTCAGTCACTTTACGGTCCTGAACGTTGCGGTATTGTTATGCGTAAATTTGGAATCAAGTACGCTGGCCTGCACCCGGATTACAGTGACGTGCGAGCGGAGTTTGTTAAAGTTCGCGATCAGCAGGGTTGGGAAGTCGTCTTGAATCGCTGGTATGGAGAAGATCGCCCTGGGTGTTACCCAGTCGACGATATGCATGGATCTCAAGACGCTTAAGGGCAGCATGCCCGAAGGTTAGCGGGAATCGGCAAACACCAGTGCCTGCTGAATTTCTGCCTCCACGTGGGCATCCGGCTCCACGTCCAGTTGACGGCTTAAGGCCTCTTTCGCCAAAGGGATGGCCAGTTGCCCCAGCGCCCAGGCCGAGGCAGCACGGACCAACGGTTCCTCGTCCAACAGCCCCTGGCACAGCGGTTGCAGTGACTCGATTGAACCCTGGTTACCCAGCACAATCGCCGCATTTCGCAAAATGCCACGCCGCTTGCTGCGCCACAAAGGACTACGACGAAAACGTGCTCGAAAAGACTCGTCGTCCAACTCAAACAACTCATGCAAAGCAAGCGGATTCAAGGGATCCACAGGTTGCAGGCCCGGTTCATGCGAAGCAGGTGTGTCCGAGTTCCAGGGACAGACGTCCTGGCAAATGTCGCAACCAAAGACCCAATCCCCCATCCCGCGACGTAATTGCGTCGGGATGTGATCCCGCAACTCGATCGTCAAATAACTAATGCAGCGGGTTGCATCCAGGACATAAGGCTGAGGGAACGCATCTGTCGGACAGGCGTCCAGGCAGGCCCGGCAGGTGCCACAGTGATCGGTCTCACTAGGTTCGTCATAAACTAACTCCTGGTCGGTCAATAAAGCAGCCAGGAAGAACCAGCTGCCAGCTTCCTTGTTCAATAACAGCGTGTTTTTGCCGATCCAGCCGAGACCGGCCAGTTGAGCGAATTCACGTTCCAGCAACGGAGCCGTATCCACCACACCACGAACCAGGGCCCCCGGTACCTGGGTCTCGAGATGCTGGCGCAGCTGCTTGAGGCGATCGTGAATCAGATCGTGATAGTCCTGTTGCCCCCAAGCATAACTGGCCACCCGCCCTGCCCCAGTGGTTACCGGTTGAGCTTGTTGAGTACGGTAAACCATGGCCAGCATGACCACGCTACGGACACCTTCGAGGATAGCTCCTGGGTGTTCGTAGGCAGCAGCCCGTGCCGGCAAGTAGTGCATTTGACCTGCGTAGCCTGCCTGCAACCATTGTTCAAAGCGATCGAATCCCAGCGGTGTCACTGCCGGACAAATTCCAACATACTGAAACCCCAGGCCGGTGGCCTGCTCTTTGAGTGATTTGCTGAGTTGGTCGTTCATCACACGCTGCCAAAAAACTGGTTTGCTCCCCCGCTTACCATCTTGCCATAAATTGCCGATCGAAACAGGGGCACCCGGTGCTAGCTAATTGAAGCTGGGGCTTGCTCAAGGTTCTTTTTGGCAGTTGGAGGTCCTAAATCGATCTTGGATTAAACCGCTGTTTCCAGTACCGTACGCGTTCGCAAGAGATTGAATCAAGCGGGAGAAATGGATGCGAACGGACGTCTGGCAGCGGGGTATCTGGGTGGTCATGGGGATGGCAGTACTGGTAGTTGCTGGCTGTCGTGCTCCGCGTCCATCGTTCAATTTTTGGGCCCCTTTTGGCTCGAGTCGTGTAGCGCCACCAAAGACGGGCAGCTACAACACTCCACAGAACTATTATCCAAACGGTTCGGCTCCGGCCGTCGGCGGCGCACCGGCAGCGACCACGAAACAAGCGCCGGTAACACCCGTGCGGCCGAGCAGTAATTTTCCCATCGACTCGTCATCAAGTCCAAGTGGTTTCGGGTCGGTTAACGATGTGAATGATGTTCGTGTTGGCAAGTGGCGTTCGCCTAACCACGTCCCACAAGTACGTTCAGTTTCTTTTGATCGCAATGCGGCCCCGGCAGCTGTTTCACCACCCCACGTGCCGACCGTGAGGATTCCAACTAAGGGAGGTGCTGTCGGGGGAGAACCTCAACAGCTTAGGCCAAATCAGACGAGTATAGCCATCCCGATGACGACCGCGTCCAAAGCAGTGCCGGATCCAGCGGTCGTGAGGGTGGGATTTGAGACAACGCCAACGTCCCAGCCAGCTGCAACAGCGGGGGGCTGGAATCGACGCGGGGCGATTGCTCCAAAGTGAGACAGGGTGAAGGACTGGTTTTCAGTCGCAAGGATTGAAGAGTCATCAAAAGTCGAGGGGGAGACATGATGAGAGTTGCTTCTTGCAGTTGCTGCTTGCTGAGTTGTTTGTTGGCTTGGGAAGCGAGTGCTGCTCCGCCTCGCTTGTTGCCAGCGGATATTCCTAACGCTCCTCAAAAGTCCGTGCTGGTCCGTCCGCAACCAGTACCGGCTAATACGGGAATTGCGCCCACACCGACGCTTGCGCCGGTGCCGAAGACGGTCGGCGTACCTCAGCTGGCACCACGAGAGTTGCCGGCGACAAAAGAGTTGCCTAAAGAGTTACCGGCGGCCCCACCGGTAGATTGGCAGCGTGTGAAAGGCCCGCAGACGGAGGGCTCGGAGGGAGTTGTTACCGCCACGGCGACGTCGGATGTGATTGACTCGGAACCACAGGAGCTGCTGGCACAGCCGCTTATCCAACGGTTGTTGCAGCAACAACTTGCCCTGGAAACCGGTCAGCCGACGGTAGATTTGCATGCCCTGTTGGCGCGGGCGAACGACAGTTCGCTGCGGCTGAGAGTGGTTAAAGCGTACTGGGAGTGGACGTTTTACTGTGCGCAGCAGCGACTCTATTACCAGCAGATGACAGGCTTACGGGCGATTGAAGTTGGTGACGAGGAGCCATCGCCGCTTGCTGTCGCCCGCGCATTGCTAAAGGTCCGACAGCGGCAGAACGAATTGGATCTTACTGAGGCCCGCCATCAACTGGCGACACTGGCACTGGTTTCCGTAGCGGAGTTGACGTGGCCCGGCGATTTACCTGTAGTGGGAAAGTTTCGTACTGAATATGAGCTTCTTTTTCAGAATCGCCAGGCTCCTCCCGCCCTGGAAAGAATTAACCTGGCACTGCCCAGGATATGGCAGTTGTTGGCTTCGCAGGCTGCAGCGGTCGAGGTACTCGGGACATCCCTGGAAAAGACAGAGGCGGCCTACGAGGCGGGCGAGACATCCTTGGCAACAATCCTGGCAGGCTGGCAACAGCTGGAAGGGATTCAGCAGCAGTACCTTGCCACGGCCAAACGCTATAACGTTGAAATTGCGGAATACGTGATTGCGGTGACCGGTCAAACGTCCAGTCGGGAACGACTGGTAGCGATGTTGATTAAGCCTAAGCGGACCACTCAGTCAGTTCTCGTCCCGCGGCGATAAAGCGTCCGAGGCCGTTTCGCCTTGCAGACGATCGGTTGCCATGGCAAGATGCAGCAATGAGTTCTTCTCCGCAACAGTCCGCTGCGGCCTTGCCAGTGATCGCCCCGCTGAAGATAGGCCCGGTCTCGATTGATCCGCCGATTTTGCAGGCACCCATGGCGGGTTTCACTAATTATGCTTTTCGGCAGATCGTTCGTGAATACGGTGGTGTGGGATTGCAGGCCACGGAAATGGTCAATGCCCGCGGCTTTGTCTGGATGGATCAGAACGAGTCAGAACATCCAGATCGGTTGTGGGGCGTTGCCGATGAACCGGGCCCACTGGCGGTTCAGATTTGGGATAACCAGCCTGAGACACTGGCCCAGGTTGGCCGCCGACTGGTGCAAGAGTATGGTGTCAGCGTGGTCGACATCAATTTCGGTTGCCCGGTGCGGCAGGTGACCGAACGCAACAAGAGCGGATCGTATTTGCTCAGCCAGCCAGCCCAAATGGGGAAGAT
>JAYGDG010000791.1:0-2660 GCA_046583015.1 Pirellulaceae bacterium
GTCTTCCCCAACAGGTAACCTGCCTTGGTTCCGCCGCCAAACAGTAGCGAAAAGCCGCATTGAGGCCAGTGGTCACGGCCAGCCTTGGCATTAATGTTGGGAGTGCGGCCCATTTCACCCATGATCACGACCAGTGTCTCATCCAACAGGCCCCGCTCCTCTAAATCGAGAACCAGGGCAGCAGTCAATTGATCCAGTTGCGGACAGTGTGTTTTTAACATGCCAAAATTGTTGGCGTGTAGATCCCAGTGATTTTTCCCTTCTGATTCCCAGTGCACCGTGACAAAGGTTGAACCTGCCTCTACCAGTCGACGGGCGATCAACATACTGGAACCCCACAGGTTGCGACCAAAGCGGTCCCGCACCTGGTCCGATTCCTGGGAGATGTCGAAAGCGGCACGTGTCTTGGTGGAACTTAGTAGCGTAAAAGCTTGCTGCTTGAACTCGCTTAAGCGGCCAATCGCTCCGCTGGCCTCGGTCGTTGTCAGTTGCTGGTCGAGTTGTCCCAGTAGCGAATGACGGAGATTGAATCGATCAGCGGTCAGATCTGGCAGCTGGTTGAGTGATGGCGGGGTGGGTGCTCCCATGGCAGGGACTGGATCGTAATCGTCTTTCGGTTTACGTGCGATTTTCGGATCGCATACCGTAAACAGCGGATCGTACTGACTGCCAAGGTAACCACCAAAAGGGCCGGCTCGTCGCAGTGCCTGGGTGTATCCCGGAAAGGCCGGCATCACCACGTAACGTGGTATGTCCTTGGCGCCGATGTCCAGGTACTGGCAGATCGAACCCATGCTGGGATGATCCGTTCGCTTGGCAAAGTAGTTTTCACGATCGCTGCCACCATCGAAACCGGTCAGGACGTTGTAGGGATTGTGGCTGTTGTACTTGTGGGAATAGGTACGAATCAGTGTAGCCCGGTCCATGATCTTGGCGGTCAGCGGCAACAACTCGCTGATCTGAAGACCCGGTACCGAAGTTGAAATCGGCTTGAACTCACCACGAATTTCTTTGGGCGCCTCTGGCTTGAGATCAAACATATCCATGTGGGGAGGACCGCCGAAGAGGTTCAGCAGGATCACGGACTTGGCTTTACCGGGAAAGACGTGTGACGATCGTGCGCCCCTGTTGGCAGCTTGCAGGAAGGTGGGCAGCGTCATTCCGCCAAACAGGGATAATCCGCCTACCCGCAGCAACTCGCGGCGACTAATTCCATCACAGGCCCTGGCTTGTCTGCCCAATACTCGCAACATGGTGATAGCATTTTCCCTAAAGTGCGTCTGTTGAAGCTGCTGGCGATTGTACAATAGATCCAGTTGAATCAGGAGCCTTTCTTGAATTGTGATGCTGCCGGAATGCCGATATAATGAGCAGTCAACATGTTACGTAAACTTCCTAACGCCGTTTGTGCTGGGCCCCACCCGTATGCTGCCCGCGGGAAGCTAGGGCGTCGCGAGTTCTTACGAGCAGGACTCACCGGGTTCACGACCATGAGCCTGGCGGAATTATGTCACCGCCGCGCCCTGGCAGCGAATCCCAGTAAGAAAGAAAAGACGGCGGTTATCCTGGTTTGGCTGCGTGGTGGCTGTAGCCACCTGGATACGTTTGATCCCAAGCCGGATGCCCCGACCGAGTACCGCGGTCCCTACACGCCGCTGGCAACGAATGTTCCCGGGATTCACCTCACCGAGTTGTTGCCACGGTTGTCGACGATGGCCGATAAGTATGCGTTGCTGCGATCGATTGCCCACGGTGGTGGAGGACACCCGGCCGGTTCCTTGCGAGTTCTTGGCGGTGACCCGGCCAATCAAGATAAGTTGAAACCGGTCTATCCGGATTGGATGTCAATCGTCAGTTACTTGAGACGTGATCCAACGCGGCGAATTCCTAACTACGTGGCCGTCAACCCGGTCGACCGTTATGACAGTTTTACGATTGCTGGCCCAACCTACCTGGGACCTGCTTACGCGCCGTTCAAAGTGACCGGGAATCCGAACCAGCCGAATTTTGAAGTTCCCAATATTAGTATGAAACCGGATCAAGTCGATCGATTTCAACAACGGGTTCAGTTGAAGACCAGTTTCGAACGTTTGCGCAGCGCCATCGATGCCACGGGCACGATGAAAGCGTTGGACGCTTATGAAGCCCAGGCGATTCGGATGCTGACCCAGGCGGAAGCCCATGACGCTTTTGATTTGACCAGGGAGTCGGACCAGGTACGGGAGCGTTACGGTCGTAATCAATGGGGGCAGCAATGCCTGATGGCCCGTCGGCTGGTCGAAGCTGGTGTCGATGTGGTGGCCACGGAATTTGATGGTCCCCTTTGTGGTCGCGTTGCCAACTGGGATGACCATGCCGTCAATCACCATGTGTTTCAGGCCATCAAGCACCGGGCTCCCTTTTTTGACCAGGCGGTCTCGGCCCTGATTGAGGATGTCTATCAGCGCGGACTCGATCGCCGTGTGATGGTGATCGTGACCGGTGAATTTGGTCGCACCCCGCGTATTTCCCACGTGGCCAGCAGTGGTGGCGGTGTTGCCAGTGGCGCCAAGGGAACAGTGCAACCGGGGCGTGATCATTGGCCCCGGGCCAATACTATGTTGTTTGCCGGTGGCGGAATCCAGACAGGACAAGTGATTGGTGCGACCGATGCTCGTGGT
>JAYGDG010000055.1:0-3029 GCA_046583015.1 Pirellulaceae bacterium
GCGTTTGCTGCCAGCAGCCTCCTTAGTGACGATTCGGATAACCGCGAGGATTCGTGAACACGAATCAGGGCCGCTTCGGGAATCAGGAAAGGAGCATGACTGCCAAACATGACGCGATCCTTACCAACCTTTTCAACCAACTGTGGTACCCCATCGGTCCCCTCCACGCGGGCCGTGTCAAAAAAGATGCCCGGTGTCTTTGCCAGTTTTTCCAGCAGTGCCGCACGCGGTCGCCAATTCAAAATCTGCACGCGGGCCCGGCCCAGGCGACCAAGCAGGGCGGGTAGCGGCTCCAGGTCGACATCCGCCGCCTGGTGCTGCAGATGTTGAGTGCGGGTATCTTCCATCAGGGCCGCCAACTGCAGGAAACGTCCGGCCGCAGTCACCTTCTCGAGCAATTGCAGAAAGCGTGGCTCTTGCAGCGTGTAGCCGTGGTAGTTCGGGTAAACACGCACTGCCGGCATGCCGTGTTTGCCAAAACACTGACGCAAGTCGTTTTCCCAGCCGGGTAAGAGCGGATTGATCGTACCGATGGGAACCAGTTCGCCATGCTGCCGGCATTCCCTGGCCAGTCGCCCGTTGACGCCAGCCAGGTCGCGATGCAACAGGCCTTCAAAACTCCCGGCCCAGGCCTGGGTCACTCCCAGCAAGCGCAGTTTCCTAATCAATTTGGCCGTTTGATCCAGTGGCAAGCGACGAAAGGGCCAGTGAAAGAGGCTGACATTCGTATCGACGATTTTCAGTCGTTGACTCTCCTCTTCGGCAGCACTGGCCGACTTGGAAACCAGCAGGGAAGCGGCCCCACTGGCGGCTACCATTTGCAGCGCATCCCGCCGGTTGATTCTGGCATTCGGCGCGGTCAAGTCAGTATCTCCCTGACCACCCTGGGAGGTTCAAAACCGGTCAGCCGTTCTTCCAGGCCATTGCGTTTGAAGAACAGTTTTTGATGGTGCAGTCCCAGCAGGTGCAAAATCGTAGCGTGGAAGTCATGCACGCTGACCGGATTCTCAACCACCTTGTGCCCAAAATCATCGGTGGCACCATAAGTAGTGCCCCCCTTAACCCCACCGCCGGCCATCCAGGAGGTAAAAGCCTGCATGTTATGGTCGCGGCCGGAAAAGCCGTCGACCGATTTTTGCGTCGTGGGGGTGCGGCCAAATTCGCCTCCCCAGATCACCAGCGTGGAGTCGAGCAGGCCCCGCTGTTTCAGGTCCTGCAGCAGGCCGGCAACCGGCTTGTCTGTTCGCAGGCAGGCACCACGGTGACGACCAGGCAAATCGGCATGGCTGTCCCAGGGCTGTCCTTCGAGAAAAATCTGTACGAAACGAACTCCCCGTTCGACCAGTCGCCTGGCCAGCAGGCAATTACGGCCAAACGAATCGGTCGCTTTCTCATTGACGCCATACATCGACAGGGTCCGTTGATCTTCACGATTCAGATCGAGCGCCTCGCCCGCCGCCAGTTGCATGCGTGCCGCCAGGCTATAGGATTCAATCCGGGCATCCAGTTCCGGGTACTGTGAACGCTGCTGGCGATGGATCTCGTCCAGACGATTTAGCAGGCCGCGGGCCGATTCAGTCACGGCAACTGACTGGTCGTACTGCCGCTTGAGATTGAGAATGGGAGACCCCGTGGGTCGGAATCGTGTTCCCTGGAACACGGGGGGTAAGAATCCGGCAGTCCAATTGCGGGTCCCGTTCTTGGGTGATCCCAGGGGATCGTTCAGCACCACGTAAGCGGGCAGGTTCTGGTTCACGCTCCCCAACCCGTAGACGGTCCAGGCTCCGAAAGTTGGATATCCCATGAAGAGGCGGCCACTCTGAATCTTGTAGAGGGCATTGTCGTGGTTCGGGTGATCGGTCCACATGGAATTGATGAGACACAGATCATCGACCATTTTCGCCGTGTGTGGCAGGATATCGGCCATCCACATCCCCGATTTTCCATGCCGCGCGAACTTGTATTGTCCACCCATCATCACGCCAATATCGGGCGTATTGTCGTTACCAATTTCTTCCACGTTACCCGGGAACGGCTGACCATCCATTCGGTTCAAGACCGGCTTGGGATCGAACAGGTCCATCTGGCTGGGGCCACCGTTCATGAAGAGGTGGATCACCGAGGTGGCCTGGGCCTCGTGATGGGTCGGCTTCGGTTTTAGGTTATAGCGCCGGGCGGGTTGCTGGAGAGCTGGTTCGGCTGCCAGCGCCGACGTGCCACCAAAAAAATCCTGGCACAACAACTGGGTTAGCGCCGCACCGAGCAAACCATCGCTGGTGCGAGCAAAAAAATCACGGCGGTTGATGGGATGAGGTCCTACGTTCATATTCTTATTTGCTGCCTGTCCCTAATCAATATAAATAAAGGCTGCCGAATTGAGGATCGTGTGACAATAAGTTTCCAGGGCTGCCTGCCGGTTCCCCTGCCAGTCGGCCACCAGTTTCTCGAGTGTTTCGACCCCCAGCCGACGTTCCGCTGTGGTCGGCAAGCGGCTCAATGCCAGCTGGTAAACCGTTTCGACGCGAGCATCCCAGGCCTTGCTCCGCACGACCGCTTGATCTTGTTCGGCCAGCACCTTTTCGACCCGCGCAGCAAAACTGCCTGCCAGTTCCCGTACGTGGCGATTGTTCATCAGCATCAACGACTGGGGTGAAACAATCGAGACCGTTCTCTCGGTACAATTAGGTCCCATCTCCGGGTAATCAAAGGTGGCCAGCATGGTGGGAATCTCGGTTCGCCGGAACTGCAGGTAAATACTCCGTCGCCAGCCACCAGTAGCCGTCGCATTGGCACTCACCAGGCCATCGCGGTCGACTGAAACATGGTCCGGATATCCGCCCGACCGTTCGTCCAGTTTTCCCGATACGAACAAGAGTGAATCTCGCAAGGCCTCGGCATCCATCCGCTTGAGGGACATGCGGGAAAGCAGTCGGTTCTGAGGATCACGCTGCTGCCGGTCCGCCGTGATTCGATTCCCCTGGCGGTAAGTGCGAGAATTCATGATCAGGCGATGCAGCTCCTTCACGCTC
>JAYGDG010000135.1:0-3764 GCA_046583015.1 Pirellulaceae bacterium
TTTAGTACGAGAGGATTTGGAAGGACGTAGCTCTGGTGTACCAGTTGTCGCGCTAGCGGCACGGCTGGATAGCTAACTACGGAAAGGATAAACGCTGAAAGCATCTAAGCGTGAAGCCCGCTCCGAGATAAGGTTTCGTAAGTGTTTCGACACGAAAGTCCCCTGGAAGACGACCAGGTTGATAGGCCAGATGTGTAAGCCCAGTAATGGGTTCAGCTAACTGGTACTAACGGACGAAAACTTGGCCACTTATATTCAATGCTCTTGCTATGGATATGTTCAACTCACAGCCGTTGCCCATCTACCTAAACAACAAACATTGTGGGGCCCCTGTCGCTTGACGGCGACAGGGGTCACTTCGCGGTGATCATATCGAAAAGGTCACACCTGTATCCATCCCGAACACAGTAGTTAAGCTTTTCGAGCCGATGATAGTGCCAAAAGTGCGAAAGTAGGTTTCGCCGCGATTATTACAAGAGCGCCTTCACCCTAACCAGGGTGGAGGCGTTTTTTTTGTCCCTACCCGTCGACCGGTGGCAAGGACTCCATCTTCGCAAGCATTCGCTCCAATAGTTCCAACGGCAAACCAACAACATTCGATGCGCTCCCGGTCACGATCTCGATCCAGGGCAAGCCGTCCTGGTACCCAAAGGCACCCGCCTTACCCTCCCACTGACCACTCTCCAGGTACTCGTCCAGTTGCTGGTCCGTGATGGCAGCCATCTGCAGCTCTGTGCAGTCGTAATCGAGCAGCTTGTGATCGTCCGGACGACGCCATAAACAGACACCTGTCCAAACCCGGTGCGGCTGTCCGCTGAGCCAGCGCAACATCTCGGCCGCCTCCTGCCGGTCTCGCGGCTTACCCAGCACGCGACCAGCACATTCAGCCAGCGTGTCACAGGAGAGCACCAGGCCTTCAGCTATCCCAGGAGCGACGCTGGCGGCTTTCTGCAGGGCCAGCCGAGCCACCGTCTCGGCCACCGCTTCTTCGACCCCCGAGTCGCTCTCGGCCTCCTCCGCAGGTGGGCAAACTTCAAATTCATAACCCGCTTCTTCCAGTAGGGCGCGGCGGCGCGGCGATTGACTGGCTAGAATAATAGCTGGCTTGCTCACGATATTTCCATCCCTTTAGCGACGCTTCCCAACACGGCTCCAGGTAAAACTGCACCCATGGCCAAACCACCGTTTCCCATACTCTACGAAGATAACCATCTGCTGGTGGTCGACAAGCCACCTGGACTGGCCACCATGGGCGTGGCGGCGGAAATCCCCAGCCTGCTCAGCGAAGCCAAGGCCTACATTAAGCAAAAATACCAGAAACCAGGGAACGTCTACCTGGGAATTGTCAGCCGACTCGACGCACCCGTCACGGGAGTGCTGGTCCTGGCCCGCACCTCCAAGGCGGCCGCCCGCCTGACCGAACAGTTTCGCAGCAAAGAGGTCGAGAAATCTTACTGGGCACTCATCGAGCCAAAACTACAACCGGCCCAGGCGACCCTGCAAGACTGGGTCCGCAAAGACGAACGGCATCGCCGCATGCACATCGCTGCCGCCGAAGCTCCCGGCGCCAAAGAGGCCATCCTCTCCTATCGAACCCTGCAGTCCAACCGCCGCAGCACGCTGCTGGAAATCGATCTGCAAACCGGTCGTAAGCACCAGATTCGACTGCAGCTGTCACACCAGGGACATCCGATTCTCGGTGACCGCAAGTATGGCAGTGCCATTTCGTTCCCAGCCGGTATTGCCCTGCATGCCCATTCGTTAAGCTTTCAACATCCTGTAAAGAATGAGCTGCTGGAATTTACGGCTCCCCTGCCGGCCGCCTGGAATGCTTTCGGGTATTAAGACCGTTATAATCGAGTCAATAACACTACCAGCGCGAAATGACTGCTTGGCGCACAACCCGTCTCAGCGGTAAGGTAAAAGGGAGTCGCCAGGCCTTTTTGAGCAACTTGATTCGGTGGCGATCGGCCATGAGCCGGATCGACCAGAAAAAAACAAACGGGAGCAATTGCATATCGTGGGTAAGCCCGATCTCAACCTCTTTCGTCGCTCCGCCATTTTGAGCGGACTCGTTACGAAAGAGCAGTTCCAGCAGGCGCAAGCGGCGCTCGAAAAACAGGCCAAGCTGGCGGCAGACGATCCTGCCAGTTTCGCTGACAGGAACTTGATTGCCTACCTGACGGATCAAAAACTGATCTCCCAGTACCAGGCTGACCAGTTAGCAACCGGCAGAACCAAGTTCACCCTGGGACCCTACGTCATCACGGATTGGATTGGGCAGGGGGGCATGGGCCAGGTCTTTAAAGCAGTTCACGAAGTGATGGGGCGTGAATCGGCAGTCAAGGTACTGCCACTTACCAAGTCCACCCCCTACGCCATCGAGAATTTTCAGCATGAAATTCGGACCCAGGCCCAACTCGATCACCCCAATCTCGTGCGCGCCTATGACGCAGGACACGACGGTAATGTTCACTACCTGGTAACCGAGTACGTACCCGGAACCGATCTGCGCATACTGGTCCGGTCCCAGGGGCACCTCAGCATGCCCCAGGCGGCCAGCATCATCGTCCAGGCGGCCCGCGGCCTGGCATATGCCCATCAACGGGGCCTGATTCATCGCGACGTCAAACCTGGTAACATCCTTGTCACCCCCGAGGGAATCGCCAAGGTTTCCGACCTGGGACTGTCTGGATTCATCCATCGCGACGATGACAACCCCGACCCCCGAGCAGGCAAAATCGTCGGTACGGCCGACTACCTCTCTCCCGAACAAATCCACAGCCCCAACGAGGTGACGACCAAGGCCGATATTTACTCGCTCGGCTGCACCCTCTACTACGCCGTTACAGGCAAAGTACCGTTCCCGGGAGGCAAGCCACACGACAAGGCCCACCGCCATGTCAATGAAAATCCCTGGCATCCACGACGGTTCAACGCGGAACTGAGTGAAGATTTCGTAGAAACCATTGCCGACATGATGGAAAAGACACCGGAAACTCGCATCCAGACTGCCGACGAAGTCGCCAATCGCCTGGAACCATGGCTCGAAGCACTGACCACCGTCCCCTCTTACCAAATGACAAGATCTCCCTGGTCCATTCCTTCCATGCCGCTGGAAAAAGAGGACCTGCACGACACGGCTCCCGGATACGATTCCGAACAGGATGAGTATCCTAGTGAGGGTCACCGCTTTGCAACCGGCAGTGAATCAGGCAGCGGCGGCGGACAGGAAACCGCCATGAATGAAATGGGGAGCACGATTCCACCGCCGCTGATGCTCGCTCATGCCGACGTGGATTCTTCCGTGGGACGATGGACCATCCTTGCTACCGCCATCCTGGTCGCCCTGGGCGCCGGACTCGTCATCGGCTACCTGTTCGGCAGCATGTAACCCTAAAGAGGATCGCCAGTCGCCTGCTGGCGTTTATTCGCTCTCTTCCAGGTCCTCCTGGACGCGTTGCTCGAGTCGGCTGGACTCATCAGTCAGCGCATCGTCAGTCTCTGGTCCGAGCAGTTCGGGATCCTCAGACGTCGCCTCCAACTTCTTTTTGGCATCGTCAACCTGGCGTGGGCTTACCCACACCAACAAGACCAGGGGCAATATCCCCAATAGCGCGGCTGCGTAAAAAGACGAGTCATAGCCTAGTTTGCCATGCAATAGGCCTACCAGTTTCTTCCCACTTACCGCGCTGACGTTGGACAGTGCCATGTAGGTCGTAAAGACTGTCCCCGCCGCCTGCGTCCAGGAAATGCGCATCGCC
>JAYGDG010000150.1:0-5051 GCA_046583015.1 Pirellulaceae bacterium
CTTCGAACTGGATTACGTCGTCGGGGAGTTGCTGAAAACTCTCCAGGAGGTGGGAGTTGCGGAGAACACGCTGGTCATTTTTTCGAGCGATAATGGTCCAGAGGTCACAAGTACGATTCACATGCGTGGTGATCACCAGCACGATGGGGCCAGGCCCTGGCGGGGCATGAAACGGGATAACTGGGAGGGAGGCCATCGCGTTCCCTTCATTGCCCGCTGGCCCGGAAAAATTGAAGCGGGGTCGATCAGTGACCAGACACTCAACCTGACCGACGTGATGGCAACCTGCGCGGCGATTGTAGGTGCTGATCTGCCGAACCAGGCGGCCGAGGATAGCCTGAACCTGTTGCCAGCCCTGGTCGGCACAGCCCCAAAAGAGATGATTCGACCCTATACGATGCACCAGACGATTAGCTTGGCGCTGGCGATTCGCAAGGGTCCCTGGAAATACCTCGACCACAAAGGGTCCGGAGGTAACTCCTATGCACGGCCCCATCTAAAACCCTTTGCCTTGCCCGATACGGCGCCGGAGGCAACCGGTCAGCTTTATAATCTCCAGACCGATCCAGGCGAGACGATGAACCTGGCGGGCAAGCATCCCGAAATCGTCAAGGAGTTAAAGGCGCAGTTGGAGCAGTACAAGCAGAGTGGCCGCAGTGTACCGCGGCGTAAATAACAGGCGCGTCGCGTATACAGGAGAGGAATCCGTGAGCTTGATTGAAGTAAAGCGGTAACTGTGTTGTACTATCGTGACGGTTAACGATCGACTTTGTAGTAACGAAGGTGAAAACATGATGGGCCCAAATAGAGGCAGCTACAGCAATCGGTTAACCTGCGCCTGGGTGATTGGGCTGGCAGCGTTCTTGTCATTTGACTCGGCAACCCTGGCGGCCGAATTTCCGCCAGTGAAAGTGACAAATATCCGCAGGATTGCACACAACGGCGAACACAATGCCTTTACCGACCTGGCCTGGTTCCAGGGGCATATCTACTTAACGTTTCGTACCTGTCCTGATGGGCACATGGTCCATCCGACGTCGCGGATTATCGTGATGCGCAGCAGTAACGGTAAACAGTGGGAGAAAGTACATACCTTTGGTGTTACCAAACGAGATACTCGCGACCCCCATCTGCAAGTCTTTCAGGATAAGTTGTTTGTCTATACGGGAACCTGGTATTGCGGTGACTCGTCTCCGAAGAAATGGGACATGAACCAGCACCTGGGTTACGCGGTCTCAAGCGCGGATGGTAAGAAGTGGAGCAAGCCGCAAATGCTGGAGGGGACCTACGGTCACTATATTTGGCGGACCGCCTCTCATGGCGGCAAAGTTTACATGTGTGGTCGGCGAAAGGCGGGATTTGCGGAAGTTGCCAACCGCGCAGAACGTGATGTCATCGTCCGCTCTATGATTCTCGTTAGTAGCGATGGTTTGAAATTCTCGCCGATTGGATCCTTTCAGGATACGTACGGTGACGAAACGGCGATCCTGTTTGAGCCCGACGGCCAAATGCTGGCGGTCTCGAGACGGGGCGGCGGACGGACGGCGCAAGTGGTACGCCTGGCGCCCCCCTATAGCAAGAGTGTGCGGGTCGACTTGGACCGCTACATCGGGGGTCCGTTGCTCAAGAAATGGGAAGGTCGCTATGTGGTCGGAGGCCGCAATTTGCAGAAGCGATCGGCTTACCTTTCCCTCTGCTGGCTGAAGGATAACAAGTTGACTGAATTTGCCGCCTTGCCGAGCGGCGGTGATTGCTCTTATCCAGGACTGATCAAACTGTGCCCTGGCTGTGCACTAGTCTCTTATTATTCGAGTCACGAAAAAGATGCCCAGGGACGGACTATCACGGCCATCTACCTGGCGGAACTGGAACTCTAATTCCCCTCTCCACTGCACCCGGCGAGCTAGCATTGGCAACTGGTTTCAGCGACGACTATGGATTAAAATAGTCTCCTGTGGCCCTGTTTCGACAGTTGCCGTGATTTTACGTTTTGAACGAATTGTTACTTCGATTGGGAAAGACAGCATGAAATCTATGCGTACCAGCACTTTAATCTTCGCAAGTCTCCTGCTTCCGCTGCTAAGCACGGTCGTTTCAACCGCTGAAGTGACGCTAAAGAAGGGCGATCATATTTGCCTGGTTGGTAATGCGTTGGGTGAACGCCTGCAGCATCAGAACTGGTGGGAGACCTTGCTACATCAGCGCTTTGCGAATCAGCAACTGGTTGTCCGAAATCTCTGTTTTCCTGGAGACGAACCGTTTGAGCGGATTCGCTCGCAGAACTTTGGGACGCCAACGGCTCACTTAACCCACAGTAAGGCGACGGTGATCCTGTTCTTTTTCGGTTTTAACGAATCGTTTGCCGACTCGGCCGGAGTGAGTGATTTTAAAGGTGAAATCGCGAAGTTGATTGGAGAGACGAAAAAGCAGAACTACAGCGGCAAGGGACCACCACGGATGGTATTTATCTCACCGATCGCGTTTGAGAATACCGGGGACTCCAATTTGCCTGACGGCAAGGCTGAAAACAAGCGATTGGAACTTTACACCAAGGCTCTGGCGGACGTTGCCGGTTCCGCAAAGGTTGGCTTTGTCGACCTGTTTCATCCCACCAAAGCGCTCTTCGAAAAATCAAGTGAGCGTTTGACCCTCAACGGGGCTCATCTCAATGAGAAAGGGTACCAGTACTTGTCTGGCATCTTGATGTCGGGACTTTTCGGAGGTGCCGTTGAGCCTTCGCGTGTCAAGGGCCTCAGGGAAGCCATTGTCGACAAGAATTTTCATTGGTGGCACCGTTATCGGGCCGTCAATGGTTACTCGATTTATGGCCCGCGTGGAAAAGCGGGCTCGGACGGAACCTATAACAACACGGACGTCATGGAACGGGAACGGGCTGTCCTGGACCAGATGACGGCCAACCGGGATCGGCAAATTTGGTGGATTGCGCCAGGACGGGATGTTGCTAGAAAGATAGATGATAGCAATACGCTCCCGTTTATTAACCCCAAGACAAACGTCGGTGGCAAGAACGACCCCAATCGCCAGCGGGGGAAACTGGGAACACTCGACTATTTGACTGCAGCAGAACAACAAAAACGCTTTAAGCTTGCTCCCGGCTACGAGATCCAGTTAGTAGCATCGGAGGAGCAGTTCCCGGAGTTGGCAAACCCGGTTGCCTTGAACTTCGACAATAAGGGCCGCCTCTGGGTTTCGACGATGGCTTCCTATCCCCATTGGAAGCCAAAAACACCGATGAACGACAAACTGTTAATCTTCGAAGACCATAATAAGGATGGTCGCGCGGACGAGTGCATTGTTTTTGCCGACGGGCTGCATCAGCCCACTGGCTTTGAAATCGGCATGGGTGGGGCGTTTGTTGCTCAACAGCCGGACATTCTCTTTCTGAAAGATACCGACGGCGACAGCGTCGCGGATACTCGCATACGCAAGCTGGTCGGCTTTGATTCGGCCGATTCGCATCACGGCATCGCTGCCTTTGAGTGGGGTCCAGGAGGTGCGCTTTACTTCCAAGAGGGAACATTTAAGTTTTCGCAGGTGGAAAGCCCCTATGGCCTGACGAGGTTGCATGAAGCGGGCATCTGGCGATATGAACCGAGAACAGAAAAGTTTGCTGTCCATGTGTCGCTGGCTTTTGCGAATCCCTGGGGTCACGTGTTTGACCGCTGGGGGCAAGATTTCGTGGCGGATGCTTCCCCGGGGCGCAGTTACTGGGTGGCGCCGATTTCCGGTCGCATGGACTATCCCTTAAAGCACCCGGGTGGGTCACAGCATCGTCGCATAGCCAAGCAAACCGGTGGCGATGCTAAGTACAGTTTCCCCACCTTTTACCCGAAACGCACGCGACCCTCAGCAGGATGTGAATTGATCTCCAGCCGACATTTTCCGGCCGGTGTGCAAGGGAATTTTCTGCTGGCAAATTGCATTGGGGAGCGGGCGATTCTCAATCATAAGGTCTCTGAAAAGGGGTCAGGATTCGAAGGCAAAGAAGTCACCCCGCTGGTTTCCTGCTCAGATGGGAACTTTCGGCCGATCGATATGCAGTTCGCTTTGGATGGCTCACTCTATATTGTTGACTGGCACAATGCACTCATCGGGCACCTGCAGCACAATTTGCGAGAGCCGAATCGGGATCACAGTCATGGCCGAATTTGGCGAATCACCTACAAGGGGCGGGCGCTGGTTAAGCCGCCCAAGATTGCCGGGGAGCCGGTCGCAGCGCTGCTGCCACTGCTCGACGCACCGGAAGATCGCACACGTTATGCGGCCCGTCGGGAATTAGCACAGCATAAGTCCAGTGAGGTGGTACCTGCGGTCAAGAAGTGGGTTAGTTCACTTGATAAGTCGTCGGCCAATTATGAGCATCAATTGCTCGAAGCCCTCTGGATGCACCAGACTCACAACACTGTAGAAACCAGCTTGCTCGACCAGTTGTTAAACGCCAAGGATCACCGTGCCCGGGCAGCAGCGACACGGGTACTGTCATTCTGGTTGGACCGAGTGGAGGCCCCGCTGCAATTGCTCAAGGCGCGTATCAACGACCCACATCCGCGTGTTCGTCTGGAAGCCGTGCGAGCCCTTACCTACCTTGGTGGCGACGATGCAATAGAAGCTGCCCTGGATGTACTCAACCAAGACGTGGATGATTACTTGCAGTACACGTTGGATGAAGCAATCAGGCAACTCGAGCGATGATTGCGAAGAAGCCCGCTATGAACCGACAGATTAGAAAGCAGTTTCCAGGCTGGATGCTAATCCTGGTGTTGGTGGCGGCGCTCCATGGCCAGGAGCACCAGCACGAACACGGCGAGAAGGGTCCAGAGAAGAAAATAGCCCCACCACGCGTATTTCTTGATAAGAGCCTGCGGATCGTGCAGTACCAGCTCAAGCGGCTGGATAACCAGCGGTTACTGCTGGTGGAGCGAAAGACCGACGACGCCAAGTATGCGCCGGTTTATGCCGCAATTCTAGCGCGGGCAGGTATGTCGCCGCAATATCGCGAGGAAGCCTTGAAGAGCCTGGTTGAGTTAAAT
>JAYGDG010000156.1:0-3537 GCA_046583015.1 Pirellulaceae bacterium
ACCTGGTTTTCTTGCTGACAACCAGCCAGCAGGATGATCAACAGCCAGTAGAAACCTTGATTCAAAAATCGAAGCATCATCCTCCCCCCTCCGTTACGCCACAAAATCTTCGTGGCACCAGCGTGTCACACAAGGACACGGGCAACCCAGCGACAAGTATAGCGAAGATCTTCTCTCACTGACCAGAGACATCGGTAGCCCAAATCACGAAAAACTTACCTGGTTCATGGCATTGGTGACACAGAAATGATAATCTCTGTTGTTGGCATTTTTGGAGACTATGACCCGGGAAACTCACCATGTCGCTGAAAAAAATAACGCGTCGCCATTGGCTCAAAACAGCCGGACTAGCTGCCACGACGGCCCCCTTATTTTCCGGCGCCAACGCTTATGCCAAGGCTTCCGAGCCACTGGCCATTGGCTCACGTCGAGAACTGTTTGTCGACCGCCAATTGATCGATCGACTGGCCGGAACCGCAACACTAAGATTGCAACACCCGGTCCCTCGAGAACAGGTCCTCAGGCACGATGCGCCCTGGGAAGGGACGGGCAGCGGATACCACAGTGTTTTCCAGGATGGTGACCTGTACCGAATGTACTACAAGGCCTGGCACCTGGAAGTCAGCCAGGGCAAACTCAACTCTGGACGACATCCACTTTACTGCTGCTACGCAGAGAGCAAGGATGGCATCAAGTGGCACAAGCCCGAACTTGGCTTACACGCTTTCCAGGGATCGACCAAGAACAACATTACGATTGTCAGTGGCAAGCGCGGATCTCTCAACATCGACGCAGGACATCCGGCAGTCTTTAAAGACGAGAACCCGGATGCCCCTGCTGCGGCCCGCTACAAGGCGATCGTCAGATCGTCCAAACCGAACGGGTTGATCCCCTTAAAATCTCCGGATGGATTTCGCTGGCAGCCGCTTACCGACAAACCGATCCTCATGGGCGTGGGAGCTTTTGATTCACAGAACCTGGCTTTCTGGGATCCGAACATTGGTAAGTACCGGGCCTACTGGCGAATTTTCACTGCCGGTGTAACCGAGGCAGACAACTGGAAGCCGGGTGGAATCCGCGCGATTCGCACAGCCGTCTCCGAGGACCTGGTTAACTGGAGTCCGCACAAAGATCTCACCTACGTCGATTCTCCGCACGAAGAACTCTACACGAACCATGTCAAACCCTACCACCGAGCACCCCACCTGCTGCTGGGATTCCCAACACGCTATATCGATCGAGGCTGGTCCGAAGCCATGCGTGGCTTGCCCGACCTGAACGAACGAAAGTTGCGAGCCAGTTCCGTCCAGCGTTACGGCACCGCCTTAACCGAGCCGCTACTGATGGCCAGTCGCAATGGAACCCACTTCCATCGCTGGAACGAGGCCTTTTTGCGGCCGGGCAACCAGCGTCCGGGAACCTGGCACTACGGGCAACAATACCTGGCCTGGCATATCGTCGAAACCGCCTCGTCACTGCCCGGTGCCGATCGGGAACTTTCCTTCTACGGCTCCGAGTCTTACTGGCACGGAAAAGGGAGTGCCCTGCGACGTTACACCTTGCGACTGGACGGTTTCGTGGCGGCCAATGCTACCTGGAAGGGGGGCGAGTTGATCACCAAACCATTTACCTTTGCTGGAAAGCAACTGGAGCTGAATTTCGCCACCTCGGCTGCAGGCAGTTTAAAGGTTGAGATTCAGGATGCCGCCGGTAAACCACTGCCCGGCTACGCACTGGCTGATGCCAGTGACTTGTTTGGCGATACCGTTACCGGCAAAGCCCACTGGAAGCAGGGAACCGCGGTCACGGCGCTGACCGGCAAGGCGATTCGCTTGCGTTTTGTGCTTAAGGACGCCGACCTGTATTCATTCCAGTTTACTAGCTAATCAATCTGTCACGTCACCTGGAGCGACAAGGATGCGTCATCGTTTTCCACTCTTGCCGGCAACCGTTCTGCTGGTCTTTTCCGGGATGTTCCTGACTGCAGCACCACTGGCCGGCCAGCAGCGCTGGCTGGCAGAAGCGGATTACGGGTTGATGTTTCATTACGAAGCTTTCGTAAATCACTCGCCTGAGTCCTATAACCGGGCCATCGATTCCTTCAACGTCGTCAAGTTTGCCGACGCCGTAAAAAGCACCCGGGCTGATTACATCATCTTCGTGGTCGGCCAGCACTGGGGGAAATACTGTGCACCCAACAGTGCTTACGAAAAACTGCTGGGGGTTAAGAATGGCGTCTGGACATCCAAGCGGGACCTGATCATGGAGATCGGCCAGGAACTGGCCAAGCGGGATACTAAGCTGATCCTTTACATGACCGCCCGGGCTCCCATGCGACACTACAAGATCATTGCCGCCATGGGTGACACCCTGCCAACCATCAACGGCAAACCGGCTGGCCCCAACGTCAACCCGCTGTCTCACCCACGCAAGGTAAAAGGATTTCTCCGAAGCGAGAACCAGCCACCCAACCCCACCTTCCTGAAAAACTGGGGAGATGTCTGTGGCGAATGGTCCCTGCGCTATGGCAAACTCGTCTCCGGCTGGTGGTTTGACGGCTACAAGATGGAAATGAAAGATGCTTACGAAGGACTTAAAAAAGAAAAATATAATATCGATACCTGGGTGGCGGCAGTCCGCAGCGGCAATCCATCGGCAGAACTGGCCTTTAATGCGGGTGCCCATCCGATCCTCTCCCTCTGCACCCAGGGAAAATTGTGTCCGCACCAGACCTTTACCTCGGGCGAGAATCATGACTTTCGCCAGAAAACCAAGAAGGGATTTGGCAAAGCCCTCACACCCAACAATTTCCCTGCCCCGCAGGGCGTCGTCTGGCATTTACTCCTGCCTGTCAGCAAGGGCTGGGGAAGTGGTGATCAATCCCGCTTTGACCTACAAACGCTCACGGATCGAATCGGCCAGATCAACACCGAGGGCGGCGTCGTTACACTGGATGTACCGATCGCTCCCAATGGAACCATCCCTCCGGGAGTACTACGGACATTGCAACAACTGGGTAAGGAAAACAGCAAATGAAATCCATCACGACAAGCACCTTGTTCACGATACTCGCCTTCTGCACTTGCCTGCCTCTTCTCGGGCAGCAGAAACAGAGCACTGCTGCCACCACGGTTGAGGGCCTGATCATTCCCCGTGACAACGATGGCATGTACATCCGCAACCCGGGCGGCCAGTTCGAAATCGAGTGGAACGACAAAACCAAGGTGGCCCTGCAGGTGAACACCCGCCTGCTCAGTGGCCTCGAGGGTAACGTTTTACGTTACCGCGTCCACTCTTCACAACAAGTGATCGGCTTCCCAATCCCCAAGGGTCCCGTCACGGGAATCGTCACCCTGCGTGGTGGTAACCGGGTCGCTCGTGCCTTGCAAGTTGCCCAAAACGAAAATTGGATTCCGGAATTCGGTCTTAGTTTACGCTTCGGAGAAAAGCTGACCGAGCAGCTACCTACCCAGGCTGACCCTCGCTTTGTGGGCCTCTGGGATCCCACCAGCAAGCCGCGCACACTAAGTATCAAGG
>JAYGDG010000282.1:0-8536 GCA_046583015.1 Pirellulaceae bacterium
ATCCGGAATTGGTGACCAGCCTTCAGGACTCTCCGGCGAAGTCCATCGGCCAGGGCTACCTTTATTTAGGCAGCCAGTACGAGGTTATCCTCAGCACATAAAATGTGGTCAGCTTTTAACGTGGCCAACTGACCAACCACGGCACGCCACTGGCGCTTCTTGTTATCCGGTCGAATCCAGTTCGCCCCCTTTTCACTTAAAAAGAAACTCGGTCTGTAAAAACGACTGTCTCTATGATACCCCTCAAGCTGCCCAAAAAACAGGGACAAAGACGGGCCGTCCAATAGTCCTCGCCTGTTGCTGCCGATCGGCTTGAGTTTTTCCGCTTAAATTAGCACAACTCGCGATTTGGCGGCTTGTCGACTTGGCCGGCAGGGATGAAAATAAGTCCGCTTTTCAGGTAACTGGCCAGCGGCAGGAGTCTTTCCAGAACCATGTTTCACTATGATCGCGGCATCAAGCTAACGGCTATCGACTTGGCGGTCGATGTGCGCCGCCGCCAGCCGCGAGGGTTTATTTCCCACGCTCACATGGATCACATGGGACGTCACGAGTTGGCCTACTGCACCCCGGAAACAGCCCGCCTTTACTGGCACCGCCTGGGCGAGCGGCCGGTTCGCGAAATGCCCTACCGCGAATCGATCGAGTGGGATGATTTCCAGCTCACCGCGCTACCTGCTGGCCACTGTTGGGGTTCTGCTATGCTGCTGGCCGACGATGGCCAGCAGCGACTGCTCTACACGGGCGACTACAAGCTGGGACCTTCTTTCACGGCCGAAGCTGCCGAGCCTCCTTGCGCCGACATCCTGATCATGGAGACCACGTTTGGTCAACCGGCTTACCGGATGCCATCACGGGACCAGGTCGTGGAGCAGTTACTCGGCGCCGTCGAGAACGCCCTGGCCGTCAACAAGACGCCGGTCATTCACGCTTACGTACTGGGAAAGGCGCAGGAAGTGACCCGCCTGCTAACCAGTAACGGCATCCCGGTAATCCAGCATCCGCTGGCCTACGAGGTCAGCCAGATTTACGAAGAGACGGGCTGCCCCCTCGGTGACGTGCAGTGTTACGAGGATTCGATTCCAGCCGGCTCGGCACTGGTAGTTCCCCCCAGGCGGCAAACTGCTTTTGAAATCCCGATCCCCGGTAAGAAAACGACCATCGCCGTTACCGGTTGGGCCAACAGCCCCAGCACGCGCTACCGGCTGGGCGTTGATGTGGCGATTCCCCTCAG
Organism: Pirellulaceae bacterium; assembly: GCA_046583015.1. Classification (GTDB taxonomy): domain Bacteria; phylum Planctomycetota; class Planctomycetia; order Pirellulales; family Pirellulaceae; genus JAZADA01. The sequence continues at coordinate 1,235 of JAYGDG010000282.1, forward strand.
TGATCATGCCGACTATGACGATCTGTTTGAACCGGTCGAAATGGTACAACCGCAAGTCATCTTTTGCACGCACGGCCCCAAATCATTTGTGGAAGACCTGCGGGGTGCCGGCCACAATGCGCACTGGCTGGATGAAACCAGCCGTGCGGCGCTTAGCCAGATCGGATCATGACGAGGGTGTTTCGCTCGCAAACATTTGCTTGTACTCCTGTTTCCAGCGAATCCCATAACGCCCGGCAAAGTACGTAAAGGTCCCGTTGACCAGTAACACGCAAAAACACCAGGCCGCTTGTTTACCCATGGAAACCTTCTCTTGATGCAGCTCCAGCAGCACCAGAACTGGATTCATTAGATCCGCCTGTAGTTCGATAACGAGCATCACCGTGTAAGCCGTAGTGACAAATAGTGAGACCAGTGCAATCACCCAGACGGTACTCCAATCAGGCAACTGGTAGAGATAAATAGCATATGCCAGTTGCACAATTCCAGCGATCAATAGCACGCAGGTCCAGCAATAGATGCCCGGTGGATCTTCCAGGTCGTTGAACCAGTAGTGGGACCAGTTTATCAATCGCAGCAGTGCTGGTCCCATCCCAAACAAGGCTAACAGGAAAAATATCGCGGCCAACCAGTGCACCGTACTGCGTTCCTTGGATCGCGGTGCATACCCTCGCCACTCGGGAGACACCTCCTCTTCGATCTCGCTAAGATCCCAAACCTCTTCTTCATTCAAAGGCGGCAGTGCCAGAGCTGGCATGCCACCTGCACCATCCGGTTCATCCTCGAAAACGACTGCCGTGGGGATCGGGGGCGAAACGACATCCTTTGTTGGCTCAGTCTTCCAGGCAGCAGATCGTGGCAGTCGGACCACGGCAGAACACTTGGGACAGCTTACTTTCTTCCCGGCATACTTCTTACTGGAAACTTTTCGCTCGTAACCGCAGCTACAACGAAACTTGACTGACGACATAACAGACCAGTTCCAAGAAAAAGAAAAGAGCCGAGCATGACATCACGCCCGACTCTCTAGTGTGTCGGCTTTATGAGCAACGGTCAAGGAATCACTGGTCTTGATAGACACGAGTGCTTTCTTCTTTCGTAACCGGCGCAGGTGATTCGTTACTAATAACCTGAACACGTATTAAATGGTCACCATGCTGCAGACCCTTGGCCGTGACCTTGTAAATGGCTTCACCACGCGGGGCAATCCGTTCCAAGGGAGCAAAAAACACCTGTTGTCCCTGAATGGCCACGGCCGTCGGACCGGTACCGCTGACTGGTTGCAAAGCAGGTGACAAGGCGGCTCCAAGTTGAATCCCGGTGGCAGCACGTGTGCCGACGTTCGTCACGCGAATTTCATAGGTTGTCTCGTTTCCCTGTTCAATCGGGTCTGACAGGTCGGTCACGCGAAACATCAACTGAGCTGCTGATTCGACCTTTACAAGGTGATCATACTGATGCGACAAACCTAAACTTGCCCGGCCTTCCAGGCGCAGCCGCTGTTCACCCGCTTCGATTGGCAGAGCCGTGACCGATACACTGTCACGCGCATTGGCGGGCAACTCTTCCAGGCTCCAAAGAACCGCATGATGATTCGCGTCATAACGCCCATGATGATCCGTCTCAACAAATTTCAAACCCTTGGGCAAGTAGGCCACAAGTTCGATGTTATTGGCAGGCGCCGTACCAGGATTGGCCACGGTCACCGAGTACTTGGCTGGACGATCCAGGTAGCGGACCTTGGGACCTTCCAAGGCGACCTGCAATTGGGGGGCGATGACTTCAAATTGTATGACGTCTTCGACATAAACTTTGCCGACGCCCTTGAGGGCGAGCACATTACGGACCAGGCCTGCTTTGCTAGCACGCATGGTTAGGGAAAGTTGCTTGGTTTCACCTGGCCGCAGCGTACCAATCGGGTATTCCAGTTCTCGGCCAGCGGCATGGGTCAGCTGCTCAGGCACGTCTTCTACCAGGACCACGCTGATCGCATCACCGCTGCCCGAATTCGAAACGGTGATGGAAACCGTAATGTCTTTTCCAATGAGAACTTTTTCAGGTGCTGATTGCTTCACCATCAATTGTGGCTTGGTGCAAGTCGTTCGAACCGAAGCACGGGCCTGGAAATCGACCGTGGCAACACTGCCCAACTGGCCTTCTTGCAGCGGTAACAACTGCATCGAGATGGTCGTCTCCTGCCCCGGCTGTAATGTTCCCAGGTTCCAGACCAGGGAACCATCGGCGGCGGGCACTGCTGCGGGCGAAGCCCGTTCTAATTTTGTTCCCTGGGGAACAAAATCACGGACCCGTACCTGGTGAGCAGAAACTTGTCCCGTGTTTCGGATCTTGATCTCAAAGGTTGCTAACTGGTTCACTTGAATCTCGGCGGGAGCTCGTTTCTCAATCGTCAACTGGGGCGCCTGTTGTCCATCGAATTGAGCATCCCCCGGGCGTGTTAAGTCCAAGGCGGCGTTGCCTGCAAGTGTTCCCAATGTTGGTTGAGACAAGGTTGGAGAGGGTCCCGACAAGGGAGCCAGGCCAGCAGGGTTCGTGGTAATCGAAGAACCAGCTGGAACACCACTGACGACCTGATTCGTCGTAGCTAGTGGGGCCGTGGAGAAAGTATTGTTATCATTTACGATGCCGGCAGGTGATGGCAGTAACGGAAGTGCCTCAAAATCATTCGAAGCAGATAAGTTCGCTGGGCTGGGCGGACCCGCCTCGGTCGCTGCCAGCGGTGTCCTAGAGTTACTGTCGACAGGTGCTGATTCCACTAACTGGTCAGTCGTCAAACTAGTCGGTGGGGGAAGGACAAATTCATCACCCGCCGCTGGATTTTTCAGCTCGGTCCCATTACTTGTTCTATCGACCGAAAAATTTGAATTGAGCGGTTCGGAACTTACCGGTGTCGAATCCTGATCGCTAAAGGCAAAGGTAGAGGGCGAGGGGGGAGAGGGAGGATCTGCCGTGGTAACGGTATCCAAGGAACTGTTCGTTGCTGAGAAGCCTCGATCAAAGACCTCTTTTCCCGGTGGTTGAATCGGAGCAGGGTCAAGATCTTTGACCGGAACCATGCCGGGAGATTTGCCTGACCCCACTTGCTGCGATCCGGCATCCTTGCCAGCTGTCTGTTGATCAGTGGTCGTTTGGCTATTTCCGGAAAAATGCCAGACCGCCAGGGCCAAGCCACCGACAATCAAACCGACACCAATCATGGACGACCGAAGCATCAAACATTTCACGATCTTCATGGCAGCACCCCAACAAGCCAGTTTTGACTCGATTGCGTAAAATCACTTTGAACGGTTGGCGACACTTATGGCAGCCTGTTACGTACAGCAGCGTCGCCGTAAAACAGGCGAATTGCGGTAAATACCAAAAAAAGCCAGACATGAAAAGATCAATGTCCTGCCCGTGGCAAAACTGTCTGTCCCTGTGATATGTTGGCCTTATGAGCGAGCCTTCTTCCTTGACCGACCAGCCCGAGCAGGCGTCAGATCCATTTGACCCGACTGTCACTGCCAATCCGCCGACTGCTAGCCGTCGCTGGAAAAGACGCTGGCGACTGCCCATCATACTGTTCCTGTTGACCGCTGCATCTACGTTTTGGGTGGGAGCAAATGTCTGGTTTCCAATTCACTTTCTGGAAATGTCCAAGATCGAGAATAGCTGGATGCCAGTACGTGAGACCTTAGTGTCTCACTGGGCCGATGGCTTGGTCTACATGGCGGCGGTCCTGGCTATTTTACTGACCCACGAGATGGGACATTTTCTGGCCACGGTCCGTTACCGCATTCCGGCCAGCCTGCCGATCTTTCTGCCATTTCCCATGTCACCGATTGGTACTTTCGGAGCGGTGATTGGCATGGATGGCACGCGGGCCAATCGTCGCGAAATGTTTGACATCGGGCTCGCGGGACCGCTGGCGGGACTGGTGGTAGCACTGCCCATTGTCTGGTATGGCCTGGCCGGGCTGGATTTCCAGTCACCGGTGCACGGTCCGTTTGCGATTGAGCTTCCGTTAGCCATGCGAATGATCCTGGACTATTTGCAACCGGCTGGTTATCAGTCGGGTGCCCAGGTTGTTTACAGTCAGTTAACGCCCTTGTTCATGGCCGGCTGGGTAGGACTGCTGATCACCGGACTCAACATGATGCCAGTCAGCCAGCTTGATGGTGGACATGTTATGTACACGCTCTGCGGTCGCCGTGCTCACTGGATTGCCCGTGGATTCATGGTCTTTGCAATTGCCTACATTGTCTATGCGGACAATTGGAACCTGGGAGTGATGGTCTTCCTGGTCTTGCTAATGGGAACAGACCATCCTCCCACGCGAGACGATGGTGCGCGGCTCGGTCCGGTGCGAGTCCTGCTGGGGTTCAGTTCACTGCTGATCCCGCTGCTCTGCTTCGCACCTCGCATCATTATCTTGCGCAGTTGACCGAGGCTTGTTGTGAGTTTCCAGTTTGAGGCTCCAGCAGCGCATCAGGAGGCCCAGCAGGATGAAGCTGCCACCGACAAATGTTGACCAGCTTGGTGGCGCATAGTGGTCTGTCTGGCTCCAGGCCAGGTAAACCCAGCAGGGAACCAGCACCGGTTCAAGCAGTACGATTCCAGCTGCTTCATGAGTCGAGAGGGTCTGGAGTCCACGGGCAAAGAGGAGATACGGCAGCCCCATTTGCAGCATGCCGAAGATGGCCAGCAGCAGCCACTGGATTCCCTCCGGCCGCTGCCCAAAGCGGGCGACAAATGGCAGCAGCACCAGTACGGTAACGACATGATTGACAGCCACTAACCAGGCAGGGTCCTGGTCCCGCATCCAGCGCAGCGACAATTGAACCAGTGCATAGGTGAGACCGGCCAGCAGTCCAAAAATAACTCCAGCGACAGCCGTTCCCTGCAATTCCACGACCAGTATCAAGACCACCCCGATCATTTGAAAGCCGAGTACCAGCAGGTCGCGCCAGCCAGCTGATTCTCCCAGCCACAGGGAGCCAAACAGTACAATCCAAAAGGGGGCTGTATGCTGCAACCAAATGGCATTTGCCGCTGTGCCACGTTGCATGGAGGTCAGGAAAAAGTAGTTCATGGCAGCAAAGATCAGTGCCACTGGTAGCAATTTCAGGCTCCAGACTGGTCGTCGTACCAGGGGGAGCAGGATCAGGCTGGCAAAGGCGGCTCGCCAGCAAGCGAGCGACAGCCCCGACCAGTCGTGAAACCAGGGCGACTTGGCAAAAAAACCGTTGGTACTCCACAACAGGGTGGCAAAAAAAATCAGCAAGATCGCCCCACGCCGCGAGGGGGGGTTAGCTGATCCCGGTTCAACTGCAGTCGGGCAAGATTTTCGATTCATCTGGATCATCTGCAGATCGATTCAAGTGCGAGGCATTCGGTTAAGGACGCTTTGCAGGTTGCCAAGTCAACACTACAATTCGAACCACGCAGGTATCCACGTGTTTTAGGATACCACGACTTAAGTTCCGATGTGATCGGGCTTCCGCGCTCCACCGATGAGCAAACAACATTGATCAATCCATCACAACCTTACGACTGTATTGTCATCGGTGGCGGTCACAATGGCCTGGTGACTGCTGCTTACCTGGCCCGGGCTGGTAAAAAAGTTTGTGTCCTGGAACGACGCCATGTCCTGGGTGGTTGCGCCACCACGGAGAACTTGTGGCCTGGCTACCAGGTTTCGACAGCCGCTTATGTCGTCAGCTTGCTGCTTCCAGAAATCGTTCGCGACTTGCGACTCAAAGAGTACGGGTTAACGATCCTGTCCCGAAATCCTTCCTCTTACACACCCTTGCTCGACGGCCGTTCGCTGACCATGGGACCGAACCTCGAGGAGACTTGTGCGGAAATCGCCAAGTTCAGTACCCGTGATGCAGCGGCCTACCCCGAATACCAGGCCTTGTTAGAACGGGTGGCGGAAGCAATTGAGCCGATTTTCAACCAGACCGCTCCTAATCCGCTGCCGCTATCTCAATCGTGGCGGAAAGTCAGCTGGCGTCAGCGCTTCAAGAGCTGGCAAAGCCTGTTGCAGACTTATCAGCGCACCAGGCAACTGTCGGATGATTTACCAGCGACCATTGAATTGCTTACCGGAGCCGCTCGGCCAATCCTGGAACGCTGGTTTGAATCCGAAGTCCTCCGCGCCACGCTGGCGACGGACGCCATCATTGGCGCTTTTTCCTCGATCTCATCCCCGGGGACAGCCTACGTGCTACTTCATCACGTGATGGGCCAGGCGGGTGGAGCACGGGGAGTATGGGGTTATATCGAGGGTGGTATGGGTGGGCTGGCAAATGCCCTGGAACAGGTTTGTACCGATCTGCACGTCGATATCATCCGCGAGGCGGAAGTACGGCGGATTCTCACCGAGGCTGGGCAGGTCCAGGGTATTCAGCTACAGGACAACCGTGTTTTGCTCTCTCCGGTGGTCGCTTCCAGTGTCGATGCGCACCTAACGTTCGAGCGTTTTCTTGAGCCCGCTGATTTACCGGAGAACTTTCGTCAGCAGGTAGCTCGCATCGACTACTCGTCCGCCTCGGCCAAGATCAACCTGGCGCTAAGCGAATTACCAAACTTCACGGGTACGGCAACACCTGTTCTAGGCCCTGAGCACCAGGGAACCATCCACATCGGTCCTACCTTGGACTACCTGCAACGTGCTTACGACGATGCGGCCCGTGGCTGGCCCAGTACCGAACCGGTGCTGGAGATGACGATCCCGACAAGTGTCGACAGCACCATTGCGCCGGAGGGCAAGCACCTGGTTTCCTTGTTTGTTCAATACGCGCCGTATGAGCTGGCCAATGGAAACTGGGATGATATCAAGGAAGACTTTGCTGATCGTTGTATTGAACTGCTGGCCCGTTATGCGCCAAATGTACCGGATGCCATTGAACACCGTCAGGTACTTAGTCCCCTGGATCTCGAACGCACCTACGGTTTAACGGGTGGAAACATCATGCAAGGAGCCATGAACTTGAATCAACTCTACTTCATGCGACCGGTTGCCGGTTGGGCTGATCATCGTTCTCCGCTGACTGGCCTTTACCTGTGCGGCGCTGCCAGCCATCCCGGAGGTGGTGTCATGGGTGCCTGTGGCAGGAATGCTGCGCAAGAGATTCTTCGGGACATTTGATCCCGGGCGACAGTTTTTTTGCTCATCACTGACATCGCCCAGAGCGTGACAAAGAAAAGCACCACGATAATCCCCAGGGCGATGGTCCAGTTGAGCCAGGCATTCTCGACACGACGTTCGTGTGTTCCCATCTCCACTTTTTTCTTGAGTTG
>JAYGDG010000696.1:0-7672 GCA_046583015.1 Pirellulaceae bacterium
CAGGCCGTGAGCTTTGTTGTTGCGATCGAATCTCTATCAGACGGGTTCGCAGGACTTCCTCGGCCACAGCAAACTGGCGTGCTAAACGTGAAAGTATCTGTTGTTCAAGCAGTCGACGAGATTCATTGCGTGATGACTGAGACCCCGGTGCTTGAGCCAGGGTACCGAGAATTTCCTCCAAAGCCTGGTGTGACTGGTGTGTGTCGTTTACCGTGTCGATACCTTGCAGGACCGATTGGACCTTGTGTTCCAGAGCGTCAACGGCAGTGGACGCATTCTCCATGAACAGTTTCTGCCCTTTGGTTTGCAGGAAATCGCAAGGATCCATGCCATCAGGCAAAGTTAAGATGCGCAGGTCAACTTCAGCAGCAATGAACAGTTCAAGGATTTCATTGGTTCGGCGCTGTCCCGCGTCGTCACCATCTAGGATCAAAATGATCTTGTCCGCAAATCGCTTCAACAACTGAACATGGCGGGGTCCCAAGGCTGTGCCAAGTACGGCTACCGCGTTAGCAATGCCATGTTGGTGCGCCATGATGACGTCCGTGTAGCCTTCCATCACCATTAGGCTATTGGCCTTGCTGGCCGATTGCCGCGCTAAATCGAGTGCGTAAAGCTGGTCGCTCTTCGAGAACAGCCGAGTTTCCGGGGAATTAATGTACTTGGCCGAACGCTCCGTTTCATTGGCCGGCAGAATCCTGCCACCGAAGGCAATCGGGCGCGCCTGGCTGTCACGGATCGGAAAAATAATTCGGCCCTTGAAACGATCGTATACGCGACCACTCTCGCTCTTGGCCACGGCCCCAATTCCTTCCAGCAAGGCGGGACTGTGGGGCGTCGATTTTGCCTGGTCTAACAACCATTGCCATTGGTCAGGAGCATACCCTAAATGATGACGAGCAATGCTCTCTGCCGTGATGTCACGTTGTGCTAAATAATCTCGAGCCCCGGCAGCTTCGGCCGCCTTGAGCAGGTACTGATGGTACTGCTGTTCAACCCAAGCCATTGCCTGGTAAAGATTGCGTTTGTCCCGCGGGTCACCCGGTTGATAATCCCGCTTGCCCGCATTGCGAGCTAACGAAATTCCGGCCTGGTCGGCCAGCAATTCTAGTGCCTGGCGGAAGTCAATTCCTTCACGTTGCATCGTGAAACTGAAAATGTCCCCGCCCAGGTTGCAAACCCAGCATTTCCACGATTGCCTGTCAGGATTGACCTGCAAACTCGGTCGCGCGTCTTCGTGCCACGGACAAAGACCAACATAAAGGCGGCCCTGCCGGCGGAGCGTCAGCGAACCGCCAACCAAATCGACAATGTCGATTGCCTGGCGGATTTGTTCACGCGCGTCATTGGAATGATCGAAAGACACCAACATCTCCTGGTAAGAAACGACCACTAGAAAAGCCATGCAAACCGGCAAAGCAGCGGACGCCCCAGATTTATCCCCCCCGTGTTACGACCAGCGGACTTTCCGCCAGCAATAGGCCCTCCTTGGCACGCGGAGCAAAATTATAATGCTCAAAATGTGGTCGGTCAATGTTCTGCCGAGTGCCTGGAACCATCCATGATTCAGTTAACTCGAGAAGGCAGTTCGCCTGGCCCCCTAACCGTACCTCTATTTCACTCCGGGTTGCTGTTTCCTGAAGGCAACATTGTAACCACATGAGAAGAAAACTGAGTAGTTCGAAGCAACCTCTGTAACTTTATTTTGACAAAAAAAACAACTTTTTTTGAGCAGCTGCTAGCATTTTAAACGATCCCCGGAAAAGCGGGTGTTGTCTTTTCCACGCCAACAATTGCTACCCGTTGCCTACTGGCTGCCAGCAAACACGCTATCCTGTAAGATCAGATTGATAAACTAGCTATGGACGCGCACCTTCTGCTGAGCGGTTACCTGCCAGAGAAAGTATCTGAAGATGATCGATGGTTGTTGGAAACACTCCGGTTGGAAGCTGTTGGCATTGCTGGTCATGCTGGTGGCTAGTGGAGGGTGTGGATCCTCCCAGGAAGATTCCTTAGAAGTCCTGGCTCAGCAGGTGCGATCTGGCACGTTAGATCGAATTGTCGTACCAGAAACGAGAGTGCAAGATCGTGACCTGGCTTCCCTTGCCAATTTGCAGGGGCTGGTTCATTTGTCGATACAGGAAAGTGACATCACCGATGATGGGATGCGCTACTTGGCCGGTCTGAAAAACCTGGAACACTTACACTTGCGTGGCGCCCAGGTTGGCGATCCGGGTATCGAGCACTTGCTGGGTTTGACAAAGCTTCGCAACCTGAATTTGCCGCAGTCACAGCTGACCGATGCGGGGATGAAGCGGCTGACGGAATTACCTTCGCTGGAGTTGCTTAGAATCGGCAGTCCTCATTTAACCAATAGCAGCCTGAAGTCTGTTGCCAGGATGCCTCGTTTGAGATTCCTGCATTTGATTGATGTGCCTATTACGGATCCGGCTCTCGACCATCTGGCTGGACTTACCCAGTTGGAATCTCTCTATCTTGACGGGACCCGTATCAGCGACGCCGGGCTACAGAAACTGATGCAACTGTTGCCAAAAGTGCATTTACACCTGAACCAGCAGCATCCGGATAATCATCCGGCTGACCACACCCATTAGGTAGCTGGAAATCGTCTGCCCAGGCGGTTATATTAGCGAGCATATTTCCCGGGTCGTAGGAATCGTATTCAAGAATTAGGGAGTCACCTCATGATGCGTCGTAATAGTTGGATGGTATTGGCGGCTAGTCTTCTGCTGGTCTTGGTGGTTAGCGTGGGATGGTCACGTTTTCAAGATGCTCCCGCTGGGATGTCGATGGTCGATGCTGCTAAGGCCTACCTTGCGACTCTCGATGAGAAACATCAAGCCCAGACGACGATGCCTTATGATTCGGAAAAGCGTGTCGATTGGCATTTTATTCCTAAGATGGAGCGTAAAGGGCTGCAATTTCGGGACATGAAGCCTGAGCAACGAAAGGCAGCTGGCCAATTATTGCGATCCTCCTTGAGCCAGGCTGGTTACACCAAGGCCCAAAAGATCATGGCCTTGGAAGCGGTTTTGCATGACCTGGAGAAAGCGAACCCTGGCAAGTTCCGTCGTGATACCGAACGGTATTATTATACGCTGTTCGGGGAAGTGGGCGCCGAATCTCGCTGGGGGCTCAGTATCGAGGGGCATCATTTGTCACTGAACTTTGTTGTCGATAAAGGGAAGGTGATTTCCTCGACACCAACCGTGCTTTGTGCCAATCCCCTTATCGTGCCGGCCGATTTTCCCGGCCTCAAGAAAGGGGAACGCGTACTGGCAAAAGAAGAGAGCTTGGCCTTTGACTTGATCAACAGCCTCTCCGAAGAAGAATTGAAGATTGCCATGATTGCGGACAAAGCGCCCCGGGAAGTCCGGGCCGCCGGCGAAGCCCAGCCACCTCAGACGGAATCCGTTGGCTTGACCTACGGAGCGTTGAAGACAGAGCAGAAGAAATTTCTTAAGGGCCTTGTCTTTGAATATATGCGCGTGATGCCACCACCGGTGATGGCGGAACGGAACAAGGCCATCATTGCGGCAAATCCGGATAACATTCATTTTGCCTGGGCCGGTTCACGAAAGCCAGGTGTTGGCCATTACTACCGGATTCAGGGCCCCACGTTCCTGGTTGAATTCGTGAATACTCAGCCCGATGCGGCAGGGAACCCGGCGAGCCATATCCATTCGATTTGGCGGGATTTGAGCGGCGACTTCGCGATCCCTGTCGCTAAGAAATAGCGTTGGCAGGCCTGTTACCGGCTCTGGATGGACGTGAGGATTTTCTCGACCGTCTGCTGCAGTAATGCCGGGCCGCCGAATTGCATCCCCAGTTGGCAAATCTTTCGGTTTTCAATCTGGTTCTTCGGCACGGTCTGGCTGCCTTCAATGATGGCGCTGCTGCCTGACAGTTCCTTGGCCAACTGGGCAATATCCCACTGGCTGATGTACATGTCATAACAATTGTATGACTGGCCAGCGATCCCGTCGGCCTGCAACAATACTTCGACGGCGCGGGCGACGTCCGCTGCATGAACTTCCTTGCCGCCTCGTTGACATTGAACCGTTTCACCATTGGCGACAGCTTGGATTAAGTCATACCACTTGCTTTGATCTGCCGGTCGGGACAGCCCGTAAACGCCGGTGGGTCGCAGTGCACAAATGTCGTATCCTTCGCCCAGTCCATAACTGTGTACAAATTTTTCAATCGCCGCTTTATGGGCCCCGTAATGGCTGTTTGGCCAGAGAGGATGGCTTTCGTCGAGTGGGCGATCAGCAAGAATGATTTCGTGTACAGCACAGGTGGAAAGGAAAATAAATCGTGGCACATCGTGTTTGCGGGCAGCTTGTATCAGCCGGAGAGTGCCCAGCAGGTTGGTTTCTGCGAACTGTACCAGGTCACCTTCTCCCCCTCGAAACTGAACTCCCGGGCGCCAAAGGGCGGCATGGACGACCGCTTCGCAGCCGTCGACCAACTGCTCGGTAGCCGTTGCATCCCCTAATTGTCCCGGAATCCACTGAAGATTGTCTGCATCGTCAGTAAAACCGCCACGATCACTCGATTCACGGCACCAGCATGCCAGTTGGTGTCCAGCGGCAAGCAACTGGCGGACGATATAGTGGCCAATAAATCCGGTGGCACCAGTAACGGCAATTCTCATCGGGTAAAAAACTCTCGCATTTGCTGGATTCGGTCTAAGTCGAGATTTTCGGGCCGATGTTCAAGAAACCAGTCCAGGTCTGCAATGGCGGATTTCTTTCGACCGGTTTCAAACCGCAAGATGGCACGCATCCCGCGACTTTGGACGGAGTGGGAATCGAGCGCCATCATGAGTTCCACGTATCGAAGCATCGACTCCTTGTCTTCTTTTTGCTGAGCCAGGCCCATCAGGTTATTGAGCATGCGACTGACAATCAGCCGTTTGGAAACAGGTTTTAGATAGTCTTCCTGAAATGGCTGGTTACTGTGTTCGGCAACCAGCTTCATGGCGTCCTTGCGACTTAATCGTTTTCCTTCATTGAAGACATCAATCAATTGTGGCTTCTTGTTATCGCCAATATGCTGTACCACGAAGTGTCCCGGTAATCCTATGCCCTCGATCGTTAGGCCCAGTCGACGGCCTAATTCGATGTAGAGTACGCAGAGCGTGATGGGGAGGCCTTCTCGATCATCAATGACGCGGTTCAAGTAACTATTGGCACGATGATAATAGTCAAAGCGACTGCCATGGAAACCATTGTCTTGAAACAGGTACTGGTCCAGTGCCGCGAGCTTGTCGGCGGAGTTGGCGTCCTTGTTGATCTTCTTCGAAATGTCGGCCACCATTCGTTCGATGAGGCGAACATAGGCTTCGATATCGATCTCCTCTTCATCCAGCAGGGCGATCAGCAGGGCGGCCTGCAGTAAGTCTGCGTCTTTAGGATCTGCTGCCTGGGCACCAGCCTGGTCCGGAAATATCTTGTTGAGCCTGTCACCGATTGAACGGACGTGAATGTCGGCGGAAATTTTCTTGAGTTCTGCAGCCCGTTCTTTTAGCTGCTCAGCTTGCCGCCGCAATAATTCTCGACTGTCCGCCGGATTTTCCTGGAGCGCTTTTAGCTGGGCGTTGCTGAGCGTATCGAGTCGAGGCAAGTCTTCAATTAACTGGTTGAGCTTGGCTGCTAGTTCTGGAGAAAGCGTAGTTTGGTCAAGTTTGTTGCCGATTCGGAAGTGTCGAAACTCGGCCTGGGTATCTCGGAACCTGGCCAGTCCCGCCCGACCAGTCTTGAAACCATCGTCTCGTGAAGTGAGAACCAACTGGTCATTGACGTAGCAATGAAACTGATCCTTCTCAATCCGTACCCGCAAGGTGTTCCACTCGCCAGGTCGATAGTGTTCGCTCGGCTGGTCATAGAGTACTTGCCAGGAAAAGACATCAGCGCCCTCGAAGCGAGTTAGGCGGATTTTTCCGCTGGAGGGGTAGAACCCATAGTGTTTGTTCTGTCCATCGGCATGGAAGACCAGTCCGGCGGCTCCCGATTCTTTGTCCATCCGGACCGTGACCGCAATTTCGTAGGGAATCTTGGGGACTGGTTTGGTGGACAAGCAGAGGGAGCGACCGGCAAAGCCTCGTCCAGTATCACGAACTAGGATGCGCCCTCCTCGCTGCCGCCACGTTGCTCCAAACAAGGGGCTCCAGTCGCGGGCATCAATGATGCCAATGGTCATCCAGCGATCGATGGGAACCGGATTAGGTTTGTCGAGTAACGCCTGGAGCATTCGTACGTCAACAGCGAAGCCAAGATTGTCAGTCACCAGCGACTTCATCGTTACGATACCATGAACATGGCCTTTTCGATCCAGTACCGGGCCGCCGCTGTTGCCCGGTTCAATTGGTATGGCCAGTTGTAACATGGTGCGGCCATCAATTTCTCGCATACCGGAATTGACGCCACTTACGACGCTGTGTTTTAGACCGTGAGGATTTCCCATGACGACAATCGGAGCGCCTTTCTTGAGATTGCTCGGGTCCCCCAGCGCAAGGGGCGGTAAGTCCTTTTCAGCGACTCGAATGACGGCCAGGTCCATCTTGCGGTCGGAAGCGTGGATGGCGACTACACGCAGCTTGCGACCGTCGGACATCTCCACTTGAAACGGCCGGGCGTCACCGATGACGTGCAAGTTGGTGGCGATCAGGCCACTCTTGTCGACAACAAATCCAGTCCCAATTCCCTGCGTGCGACCGTCTCGTCCCGTCGTACTAATGCTGACCAGTGCAGAACGGGTCTTGGCTGCAATCTGTTCCACATTAAACGAGTTGGCATCAGTGGCGGCAGGTTGCTGAGCGGACGTCACGCCCTCTGGAAGAAGACTCCATAAGAAAACGACTAGCAAGCACCCTCTGACCTGCCGATGCCATTTGCCAGCGGTGAAGTGAGGTTGCCGCATACAAGGTCCTTTCTTGTTGGTGCTTCAAGGTGCCGGTTGGATAGGCGGGACCCGCCTGGTCACCGAGTGTCCAGCCAGTGAAATTTCAGCAGCATGGGAAAGTTTGGCTGTTACCGCCCCCAAACCTCTTTATTGTAGGCTTGTTTGCTGAATTGGATAAGCCGAAGCTCCCTTGTCCTAATCAACAACAGAGAATATGATCGTCATTGTATCGAGAGCTCAGCAGGGTGGGGACCAGGCAATAGAGCTCGCCCAACTCATTCCAAGGTACCATGTTAGCTACCTGGGAGGTGACTGATGTCCCTAAACCTGCTGATTCGCTGTCTTCGCAATAGCGGAGTTTTTGTTCTCCTCGTCGCCCTGTTGAAGGTCGATTCTCCTGTTTGTCTGCAAGCCAGTGAGCTTGCGCAAAGTCCCTTGCAGAAGGCGGCACTCAAAGATCTGCTGGACCGGGGATGGAAGGTCTCCCTGGATGGGTATCAAGATGCCCGCCAGCGGGCTGAGCAACTCCAGTTGGCAACCCGTCCAGACCATCGGCTCGGTTACGCTAAGCTGCTCATTCAATTTAGGCAACGCAAGTATGCGGATGCCGAAAAATCACTCCAAGAACTTTTGGCGCAGTATCCTAATTACTTGCCGCTGTGGCGGGCGAGAATCTGGTTTTCGGTGTTGACCCGCAAGCACGATGCGGCATTGGCGGAGGTGCAACAGCTTGGGCAACTGGTGG
>JAYGDG010000340.1:0-6068 GCA_046583015.1 Pirellulaceae bacterium
TTTGCCCTGGACAAAGTGAAGCCAGCTACGATCGAGCGCTATGGTGATACGAACTTTGGCCGCGGTGCCCTGCTGGCCCGGCGACTGGTGGAAACCGGGGTTCGTTTCGTCCAGGTGAACCGGGGTGGATTTGATACCCATAGCAATAACTTCCCGGCCATGACCAACCACGGGGAAGTCATGGATCCGGCACTCGCCTCGTTGATCGAGGATCTCCAGCAAACAGGTTTGTTGGAGAAAACCCTGGTGCTCATGTTGAGCGAGTTTGGCCGTACACCACGAGTTAATGACAACGCCGGTCGGAATCACTGGCCGGGCGTGTTCAGCTGCTTCATGGCAGGCGGTGGAATCAAGGGTGGTCAAATCATTGGATCTTCCGATGAAGACGGAGCGATGCCCAAGGATCGTCCCGTTGAAGTGGCCAGTATTCACGCAACACTATGTCATGCACTGGGTATTAATCACGACAAGGAAGTCATGACGCCTCTACAGCGTCCTATGAAACTGGTGGATAACGGGAAACCCGTTATGGAGCTGTTCGGCTAGTTTGCCCACCAGTTGGATTTGATACAATCAGATTGGTTTTAAGGAAAACCTGGCATGGCCACGTTGTTGGTCTGTCAGGTTTTTTTGACGAGTTTTACCTCCTGGATATGCAAGGTTCTTCAATCACATGAAACGCTTTAGCCTCTTGATTGCAGTGGTCGTCTGGTCAGCTTGTCAGACGTTGTCACCCTGGGCATGGACCCAAGAAGAAAAACCTCAGGAACCTGTACTGCGAGGATCTCTGGTGGAAGATCGGGCGGCCAGGAAACTGATCGAAGCAGGTGACTCCCGCTTGGACGTTAGCGAAACAGAAAAAGCACTGGAAATCTGGAAGTCCGTCATTGAACGTTATCCGCGCAGCCGTGTCAGGTACACGGCCCACATGCGGCTGGGCAAGTATTACCTGGACCGGGAACGCGCTTATGACCGCGCCCGTACCCACTTTGAAGCAGTCAGTTCCGAAGAGAATCGAGATGACGAACAACGGGCCGATGGCACGCTGAGTGTCGGTATTTGCCACTACCATGGGCGACTTTATGGAAAGTGTTTCCAGGTCATGCGGGGCGTGATTGAAGAGTTCCCGGTAAGTTCGCAGGTGAACCAGGCATACTACTACATCGGACTCGGGCATTTTCAACAGGGCCACTACAGTCGTGCGATTGCAGCCCTGGAGAAAGTAGGCACCACGCTGACCGATGAAGACAGTAACAACGGGAAACTCGAAGCAGGAAAAAGGTTCTTTATCAAGATCGAAGACGCCGACCTGGCAGTTCTCGATGCCGACGAGAGTATCACGGTAGTTTGCAAGTCGAGTAACGGTGATACGGAAAAGGTTCAGTGTTTTCCCGTGGGTCGCAACGTCCGCGTGGTACTGGGATCTGTCATGACTCGGCTCGGAGTGCCGGCCGCAGGTAATGGAACCCTGGAAGTTAAGGGTGGTGATAAAATCCAGGTCCTCTACACGGATTCCCATACCGCGGATAAGAAAGTGGACTTGGAAGTAATTTCTGAGGTCATCGTCGTGGGTGATGGGATCGTGCAGATCAAGGATGGAGCTTACCGGGAAAGCCTCAAGGGAGTCGTGCTGGGTAAGACCGTCAACATCGAGGTCAGTGATGCCGATCGGGATGTTTCTGAGAAAGCCGATGTAATCAAGGCCACGGTCGCGATTTACCGCCGCAAGACCGAAGAAGAAGTCGAAGCTGAAATGGCGGCGCAGATTGCCAAGGATGGGATCCCCGAGGCAACTAAAAAGACTCCTCCAGCGGCAGAAAATACAGTCCTGGATGGTTTGCCGATATTGGAAGAGGAGAAGAAGATCGATCCGTTCAAGCAGATCGAATCCTTCGAAGTCACACTAACAGAGGCGGTGATCCAGCGGAAATTGCCCCAGGTCGTCCCTGCCAGGGAGCCGCCCGAAGGCGAGGCGACGGCACCCCCGGCTGACGCTGGCAGCGAACCAGCTAAGGACCCGGCAAAGCCAGCTCCAGTCGCAGCAGCGGAATCGACGGCGATTCACAGTGGCGTTTTTCGCGCCACAGTTTCTGTCGTTCGCAATGAGAAATCAGTTGCCGATGCAGTCTTGCAGGCGTTGCCGGGAGATGAAGTTCGTATCACGTACCTGGACCAGCTCAACACGGGTGAAGGGACGGCCACGGTGTCGGTCAAGGGACGTTGCCTGGAAGGGAACATCGGTGGGGTTCGAGTGACCCGTGTCTTGATTTCAGATGAAGAACTGCGTGTTCAAACCCAGTTAAAGACAGCCGATGCGTTAACGAAAATTGGTAATCGCTACAAGGAGTTTGGTCTCAAGGAGAAGGCCAAGGACAAATACAAACAGGCACTGGACGTCTGCGAGGCCGTGATGCCTGACGTACAGAAATTACGCGGTCGATTACTCGAAGGGACCTATGTTCAACTCTGGCATGTCTACTTTGAAATGGATCGGCTCAACCTGGCCGCGGCCATGTGTGAACGTTTGCAACGAGAGTTCCCAGGCAGTGGTTTCGTCGATGATGCCCTCCTGCAATTGGCTGACGTGGCCCGTGCCGAGGGTGATCTCAACCGTGCGATCGGGATTTACACGCGGCTGGTTAACATGAAGACCAGCCAACTGCGAGGGGAAGCCCAGTTTGGCATTGCCGAGTGTTTCGAGGCGATGACGAAAGCACAGACCAGCGAAGCGGGGATTGCCCAGATGCGGGATCGCGCTTTCCAGGAATACAAGAAAGTGTATGACCGTTTTCCGGAGAGTGGTCGAGTCGGCGAAGCCGTGGCCAAGATGGCTGATCATTACTACGAACAGAAAGATTACTCCCGTGCGATTGACACGTTTGAAACGGTTCTCGAAAGCCATCCGGATGCTCGCTTCCTGGATGTCATCTTGTTTAACTACGGCCGTTGCCTGTATCGCATGGATCGACGAGGCCAGGCTCGCAGACGATTTGAACAGTTGATCGGTGACTTCCCGGAAAGCCAGTTGGCTCCGGACGCGAAAAAAATTGCTGAAGCATTACTCAAGGCAGGCTTCTAATGACGTCTGTCCACACCTTTCCCCTCCCCCCCCAACAGTTGCCTGAAAACAACCAGCAAGGCCTAAAACCATGAACTTTGTGACCAAATGTCGTCTCTGCTGCCAACTGGCGCTTCTTGTTTCTCTGACAGGCAACCAGCTCCTGGCGCAGGATAAGCCGGCCCAGAAGGAGATTAACCAGCAATTGAGCCAGCTTGAATCGGAACTGGGCAAGTACAAGGACTCTTCTCCCGAAGCGGCTGCCTTGATGCTGAAACTTGGCGACCAGTACTACCAGCACGGTCGAGCCCTGGGGCTGGTTCGCATTTGCCAGCGGTTCACTTCGATCCAGATCAAGCACGGGCAACATCAGCAGATGATGCTGAAGTTGATCGATGGGTTCCAGGTATTGTCCCGTAACAAGGATATGATCGTGGCCTGTCGCCAGTACCTGGAGCGCTACGGAAAGTCACCGCAGGCGAATTCCGTGGAAGTGCGTTTGGCTGATGCCTTGATGCAAACTGCTGATCGCGAGGGAGCAGCGATCGCAGCGCATGCTGTCTGGAAACGAAACGGCAATAATCCAGTTGGCAAGAAGTACGTGCAAATCGCGGTCTACCGTTACCAGGCGCTGGGGGGCAAGTACCAGAAACTGGGAGCTGAATTGTCCGAAGATGTTCTCAACCGGATGCCCAAGGGCACCTTTGCCCAGTTCATGGGTGAAAACGCAGCCAAGTTGTTTCACACGATCGGTGCCCGCGTGGAATCGAACCGGGTGATTGCCAAGTTGTTCCAGCAAGGACTGGCCGGGGACAAAAACAGCCAGCGGCAGTGGCATATTCTCACGGCTCAGAACCACGAGAGCCTCCAGCAATACACCAATGCGTCCAGCAGTTACCAGCGCGCTCGACAGATTCGCGACGATCAGAACCTGCTCTATTCTCAAATCATGAATGTCTACAACAGCCAGGCGAATCCTGCCCAGACGGAAAGCCTGCTGAACCAGTTTAAGTCCAAGTATCCCAATGATGTGCGGAAATGGACCTTGCAACTGTACGTGGCGAACCAGTACCTGGGAGCGATGAATAAGTCCAAGGCACTGGCACTTATCCGTGATGCCCTGCAGGGTGATGCAGTTACCTTTGATGCTGCCGGTATCTTCTTGCGAGAGAATGGCAGCGAACTGCCCCGTTTGCAGGATACCGAACGTGCTTTCCGGGCTGCCCTGGGCAAGCAAAAACATTCCGCCAGTCGGGCCCGTCTGTATCGCTACCTGGCCTTCAGTATCTACACGGGTGAAGCGGTCAACAAAAACCGGTCCCTGGCACTGTGCCGGGAATTTCTTTCCCGCTGGGCAGAAAACAGCAGTGATACCCACACGATGATTAACTACCTGTTTGTCAACTCTCCCGATGACAACACGTTTCGTAGGGACGTGAAGATGGTGCTGGCAGCACGCAAGAAATCCTTGCAGTATTCGAACCTGTTCGGCTATCCGAAGGCCTGGCTGGCAGCCAACAAGTCAAATAAGGATCTCAAGACACGTGTGGCCATCCTGAAACAGGAACTGGCCGCTGCCGACCAGGATGCTCTCCTGAAGTTGTGGGTCACCTCCACGGGCAATACGAAGAAGGCAACCGAGATTCGCAGCCAGCTGCTGCAACCAAACTACTTTAATGCCATCAACAACGAGATGGCGACCCAGTTGCTCTATCAGCAGACGTACTACTATCGACACTCCGCTCCTGCTGCCAAGCGTGGTGAGGGTACCAAGTTTTATGCTCAATGGGCGAAGAAATATCCAACGGATGACCAGGTGGCGCGTAACTACGTGGTCTTTGCTACGGACTACGGGACCCCGGAAGATTGCCGGGCAGCCTTGCAGCACATGTTGCGGTTCCAGTGGAAGTTGAGTGATCCTGATCTGCATCGACGGATGATGATGTGCGCCGGCCGCAACAAGGATGCGAACCTGGCACGGCAGGCCTACGGCTGGATTAAACGCGAGGAGCAGAAGCACGGTTATGTTGCCAGCTATACCGTTGAACAGGGAGATGTCTTGCAGGAATTGAAACTTGCCAACGAGGCGAAAGAACGATTCACGATTGCCTCCAAGGCAGCGATCTTCACGACCACCAGTCGAGATGCTGTGATGCGGTTGGTCACCCTGGAGATGGACCGGGCGAAAAAGATCCAGTTGCTGCAACAGGCCATTGCCAAGAATTCAGACTATTACGGTTACCTGGTCCAGCAACTGGAAGCTATCTACCTGGTCCCCGAGGAAGAGAAAAAGATTGACTGGAACACTGTCCTGACGTTGCTCGAACAAGAACAAAAACGAAGGGTTGAACGTCCGTTTCGTAGTTCGGGACTAGATCCGTACGCGGTAGTGGGCTACTTGTCTCCGTTGCGCGCTGATGAAGAAATGCCAGCCGCCCAGAAAACCCAGTTCTTACAGCGATTCACTCGGCTGAACCTGGAGTTGGCCTCTCCGGTGGCGCAGATGTTTCTCTCCGATGCAGCCGATCCGGCTGCCAGCCCGATGACACAGCAGTTGCTGATTTACCAGGCGACCACGCTCAACAGCGGTGAAAGCTACCGAGGCTTTGACCAGTTAACGCAATTCGTTCGTGCTGCCGCTGCTAACCAACGGCATGTTGTGGCCACCACGGTGGGGACCGGGATCCTCGCTAATTTTTCTTCGGTGGATGTGGGCCGGCAGAAAGCGGTTCGGGACCTGGTTAGTAGGAGTTATACGCAGATCGGAGAGGTGGGTCTGACCATTGACGAGGACAGCCCGATTGCTTCGCTGCTGCAGGCGGCCCTCTACCTGCGACTGGGAGACCAGGAACTGGCCTTTGATTTCTATAGCAAGAACAAGGGACTGTTTGATGAACACCGCGAACTAATGCCGGTCGACCTGGTGGAATTCGTCGTGAAACGTCTAATTGCTGCCGGTGGCGATGAGAACTTTAACTACGTGGAAGACCTGGTGCGTACCTGGATCGTT
>JAYGDG010000347.1:0-1687 GCA_046583015.1 Pirellulaceae bacterium
CAGCTGCTGCTCAAGGGAGGGGAATCAGGGCCAGCGATCGTACCGGGAAAACCGTCGGACAGTCTGCTGCTACAGCGGGTCACAGAAACCGACAGTGACTTGAAAATGCCTCAGCAAGGAGCTCCTCTCAAACCTGCTGAAATTGCCCTGATCAAGACTTGGATTCAACAGGGAGCCTCCTTTCCGTCCAACGATCGACCGGAGAAAAGTGTCGGCGAACACTGGGCTTTTAACGTCCCCAGGCGTCCGCCACTTCCTGCCAGTACGTTTCCCGGCTGGGACAAGAACCCGCTTGACCATTTCGTTGGATCTCGGTTGGAAGCAGCCGGCCTGGTCCCCTCCGCCCAGTCGGTTCCCGAGAAACTGCTGCGGCGTCTCTATATTGATCTCACAGGATTGCCGCCCAGTCGTGACCAACTGCTGGCATTCCTGGAGGATCCCAGCGACAAGCATTACCGCCAGGTCGTCAACCAGCTCCTGGAGAGCCCTCAGTACGGTCAGCGCTGGGGCCGCCATTGGATGGACGTCTGGCGCTACAGCGACTGGTATGGTCGCCGCTCTGTGGGCGATGTCAGAAACAGTTATCCACATATCTGGCGATGGCGAGACTGGATCATCAACTCGCTCAATGAAGGCAAGGGGTACGACCAGATGGTTCGTGAGATGATCGCGGCCGACGAGCTTCATCCCGCAGAAGACG
This sequence comes from Pirellulaceae bacterium, assembly GCA_046583015.1. Classification (GTDB taxonomy): domain Bacteria; phylum Planctomycetota; class Planctomycetia; order Pirellulales; family Pirellulaceae; genus JAZADA01. Next base: position 701 of record JAYGDG010000347.1, read on the forward strand.
AACGGATCGTGGCGACCGGTTACCTTGTCCGCAGCTGGTTCTCGCTGAATTACGACACCTGGATGCGTGACGTGGTGGAACATACGGGGAAGGCTTTTCTCGGTCTGAGGTTTAATTGCGCCCTCTGTCACGATCACAAGTACGACCCCATCTCCCAGGAAGACTATTTTCGCTTTCGAGCCTTCTTTGAACCGCTTGAATTGCGCCATGACCAGGTTCCTAACGGACCCACGTTAACCAGGTACATTCGCTACAAACCCGGTTCCGGCGTTTCGTTGAAGCCGATCGCTGCCGGCCTGGCGAGAATCTACGACCATACGCTCGATGCGCAAACACACATGTACCGCCTGGGAGATCAGCGCAACCGTTTTGAGGATCGTTCCCCGGTAACACCCGCCGTACCCCAGTCACTCGGTGGACAACCCATCACAATCTCGCCCGTGACCTTACCAGCGGTGGCTTACCACCCTGGCCTCAAGCCTTTTGTAGCCCAACAGGAATCAGCACGTGCCGAAAAAACGCTAGCCGCTGCCAACAAGAAACTCGGAGAAACAGCCAAGACCGACCAGCAGGCAATGGCAACCGCCATTCAAAAAATCCAAGAGACGATGAAACAACTGGCCACGCGAAAAGCTGAATTGAAGAAGCAACAACCCAGGGAAAGCAAAGTGGCGATCGATCCCTCGCAATTAGTTTGCCACTGGGACTTTGAATCGGCTAAAGACAAGGCCAGGCCAGGGACCCGTGATGCCACGAAACAACATTACCTGCAATGGACCGGTTCTCTCTCAGCACCGCTGCGACAATCGCTCGACCAGCTGGCTACCACTGGATTGCAAATCAAGAATGCGCTGGGGCAACCGGATCGCAATCTCACTGCCTTGAATTTCAACAAAAACAATGGCCCGGTTTACTTGAGTGGCACGCTACCGTCACTGACTGAGAGTCCTGAGTTCACGGTGACTGCAGTCATCCAACAGCAGCAGA
>JAYGDG010000698.1:0-2334 GCA_046583015.1 Pirellulaceae bacterium
TGCCACTGGAACCTGCCTCGCAAATCCTGACGGTCTCAAAGAAGATGTCGCCAAGGAGATCCTAAAACATATCGACGCGCTATTGATTAACCCTTAAACCAGAAAACTTCTCACCTTGTGGAACTTTTTGTATGAATAACAAATACCGGGAACTGCCTCTTCCCAGCGGCTTTGATCCGGCAGGAGCAAGCCCCCTGACTGCTCTTTGTTTTACCGAAGGTCCGGCGGTCGGCGCAGATGGTACCGTCTATTATTCAGACATTGAAAACAATCGCATTATGCAGTGGTCGTCGGATGGGACACGGCAGGTCTGGCGCGAGCCGAGTCATCGCACCAATGGCCAGACGTTCGATCCACAAGGGCGACTCTATCACTGTGAAGGCGCCGAGTTTGGACCGGGCGGCGGGCGGCGCGTCACCGTTACCGACTTGGAGTCGGGTGACTACAGCATCATCACAGAATCTTACGACGGTGCCCGCTACAATTCGCCTAACGATATCTGCACGGACGCGGCCGGTCGTGTCTACTTTACCGACCCCCGTTATGGAGATCGCTCCTCCATGGAGATGGAGATCGAGGGTGTTTATCGCATCGACCTCGACGGTGCTGTCCATCGCATCCTGGAGCAACCTGCCATTGAACGTCCCAACGGCCTGGCGGTGACCCAGGATGGCTCCACGCTTTATCTTATCGATAGCTGCCCGACCGTGGGCGGCAACCGCAAGGTCTGGGCCTTCGATCTGGACAAAGCAGGAGATGCTGGCAACCAGCGACTCGTTTACGATTTTGGTGGCGGACGGGGGGGCGACGGCATGCGTATCGACATGGAGGGAAACCTCTACGTCGCTGCAGGTATCATGACCCCGCGGGGACCTCATGAGAGCTCGCAAGTCCCTCCCGGCATTTACGTTATCCGCCCGGATGGGCAGTTGCTGGGCCGGCTTCCCATTGCGGAAGATGTCCTGACCAACCTCGCCTTTGGCGGGCCCGATGGCCGAACGCTCTACATTACCGCCGGCAAAACACTCTTCACGGCCCGCAGCGCGGTCCCAGGCCAGGTTTCCTTTCCACAGTGGAGAGCCACTTAACACCGACTGCACTCGCTTTCCCGGTTCACCAAGGAAGATTTCCACCGTGGCAAAATTGCTAATCCATCCGCCAATGGACGACGACCGCTACCAACGCCTCTCGGCCGTTGCCGACGGCGTTGAAATCGTCAATGCGGCTACCGAGACAGAGGCACTTGAGCAGATCGCTACCGCCGATGCATTTTTCGGTAAAATTACACCGCCCTTGCTAGCCGCGGCAACCCAGTTGCGGTGGGTTCAGTCGCCGACCGCCAGCCTGGAACATTACCTCTTTCCAGAGCTTGTTGAGCACCCTTGTGAGTTAACCAACATGCGAGGTCTCTTTTACGACGTGATTGCCGATCACGTCTTTGCCTACATCCTCACGTTTGCCAGGCGACTGCACCTCTACTTGCGGCAGCAAATTGCTGGCCACTGGTCGCCAATTGGCGGTGAAGAAGAACGCTCAACGTTCGCCCTGGGTCCAAGCCATGTTACGGCCATGGATCGAGCTCATCTTCATCTAAGCGATTGCACGTTGGGGATTATCGGCCTTGGAAGTATCGGCCGCGAGGTGGCCCGCCGGGGAGCTGCTTTTTCAATGCATGTTACCGCGGTGGACCCGCAGGTGCAGAAATGCCCTGACGAGGTCGACGACCTTCAACCGATGAGCGGCCTGGACAGCCTGCTAGCCGAAGCGGATTTCGTTGTTATCGCGGCACCCCATACACCCGAAACGGCGGGAATGTTCTCCGAGCGGGAGTTTCGCCTCATGAAAAACGATGCCTACCTTATCAATATCGGGCGTGGCGTGATCGTGCAATTGGAAGCGCTCGCCAGCGCCCTTGAAAAGGGAGAAATTGCTGGTGCCGGGCTGGATGTCTTTGAAACCGAACCGTTACCCTCCCAGCATCGTTTGTGGGGCATGGAGAACGTTCTTATCACACCCCACGTGGCGGCCTGCTCCCCTCACATTGCCCCGCGACATTTCGAAACACTCTGCCATAACGTGCAACAGTTTGCCGATGGCAAACCGCTGCAGAACCTTACTGACAAGAGGAAATGGTATTAGCGGTCCTGTGACGGCCTTTTTGAGTCGAGATCGCACTCCCCGGCCAGCCCCGATTGCGTTACATTAAATTTTCCAGCCACTGCCGCTCCGTCCTTTACACCGCTGCCACCAAGACAGCTTCGAGGCCTTAAAACGTGACTACCGTGACTTCACATTCGACGACCACCGAGTTGAAGGGGAAATATGCCTTTATCA
>JAYGDG010000399.1:0-7057 GCA_046583015.1 Pirellulaceae bacterium
CTCCGAACCAGGCCATGATGGCTACCGAAAGGTGCAGATTCTGATAGGAGTAGCCGGTCACTTTTCCCACCAGGGTGCCCCAGGCGAAGTGGGCAAAGCCACTGGCACTGAGTAGTCCATATTGACTGATGCGCTCAACCCGGTTTTCTTCAATCCAGATTTTGGTTGGTCTGCCGTAGTAAGGGTCATCGTTTTGCGGATAGGCACCGAGGTCATCGAACCAGCATCGGCTGGCGACCAGTGGCACGGCCAGAACGACCGCAATCGTGATGCTAACAATAACTTGACGCACGGGGAACGGCTCCTGGTTAAGCGGTTTTTTGGGCGACCACGGCCAAGGAAACGCCAAAGGGTAGCGAGATCAGTCGTGCTAATTGGAACTCGAGAAACATTAGTCCGTTGAGGGTTCCATTGATAAGTCTGTTGGGCAGTCGTCCCTGGTCAAAATCGCGACCGGAGCGAACCAGTCGCAGACGCCGCGCGATCCAGGCCAGCGGAAACAGTAGCGATGTCCAGTAGGTCAGGCGGCGGATTTCAAATCCATGGCTGGTTAATTCATCGCGTATCATCTTGCTGTTAAACCTGCGGGCCGTTAAGACGGCATCATCATGGGCACTGCGTAGAGACTCATAAGCGGGAACATCGATAAACAGCCAGCCACCGAGTGGTAGGACGCGGTGAAACTCTTGCAGCGCTGCGCCAACACTGGGTATCCATTGATGGTAAAGAACGCTGGTTGCCATGACAGCCGCAAACGATTCATTTTCAAACGGAAGTTTCATGACATCGGCCTCGAGGACATTGGGCAACCCTCGCTGCTGACAGAACTCGATGGCTGTCGCGGAAAGGTCGACTCCCGTATGGCTGGGGCAGGCCCCCAAGTGGTGCAGGTTGCCCCCGGTGCCGCAACCGGCGTCGAGGATCTTCTCGTTTTTCCAAGTGGGCAGAAAACGGATGAGGTGATGGGTTAAGTGGCGGCGCAGAGCACGATACCACCAGTGCTGGTCTTCGACGCGAAACATGACTTCGTATTCGTCCGGTTTCATGTTTCTTCCCTTAACCTGGTATCCATGTTTTGAGGGTTAGTTGCGGAGGACATCGACAATCCGTGCAATACCCGTCTCTCCCAACTCAGGGAAAATGGGAAGTGAAAGAATCTCACCCGCTGCTGTTTCGGTGACTGGTAAGTCACCAGCTTGATAGCCCAGGAACTGGTAGGCTTCCATCAGGTGGATGGGAAGCCGGTAGTGAATGCTCCAGCCGATGTCGGCCTGGTCAAGCCGCCGAGTGAATTCATCCCGATCGGGGCAACGAATGACATATAAGTGATACGCGTGGCGAACGTCAGTCGATTCTTCTGGGAGGGTGCAGCCGAGATCTCGAAGTCCCGCCTGGTAGAGCGTTGCCAGTTGTCGACGTTGTTGGACATTATCTTCGAGTGTGTTGAGTTTCACACTTAGAATAGCCGCCTGGATTTCGTCCAGTCGACTGTTGAGTCCTTCGCAATGTGCGTGTTGGTCACCATCAAAGCCGTACATCCGCTGCTGGCGGAGTTGGGCTGCTGATTGCTCGCTGTTGGTAACGCACATACCGGCATCCCCGAAGGCCCCCAGGTTCTTAGTGGGGTAAAAGGAGAAACAACCGATGTCACCCAGCGTCCCGACGTGTTGACCCTGGTAGTGGGCTCCATGTGCTTGGGCGCAGTCTTCAACGATCCGCAGGTCATGTTGGCTGGCGATCGCCATGATCTCGTTCATTGGCGCCGGGTGCCCAAACAGGTGGACTGGTACAATGGCTTTAGTCCTGTCGGTGACTGTCTTGGCCAGGCTTTCTGGATCCATCACGAAGGAGTTGGCCAGGATATCAGCAAACTTTGGCAGGGCGCCCACGGCCCGAATTGCTGCGACGGTGGGTACCGCGGTATTGGCGACGGTAATGACTTCGTCCCCGGGTCCGATCCCGAGTGTACGCAGTGCCAGCGTGAGGGCGTCGGTTCCCGAATTAACGCCGATGCCGTGGCTGGCACCGGTGTAGCTGGCAAAGGCCTCTTCGAACTGGCTTACTTCAGGGCCCAGGATCAGTTGGCCGGAGGCGAGAACCCGCGCGATAGCAGCGTCGATTTCCACCTGGTGTTCGACGTAATAGGGTTGGTAGTCGAAGAACGGGATCATGATTCTCCCAGATACTGCTGGCGATGTTCCTGGAAGAAAGCGACGGACCGTTGCAGTCCTGTCGCCAAATTGACTTGGGGACGCCAGCCAGTTGCCTCGTGAAACTTCTGGTAGCTTCCGTAGTAGTCACCGATATCAATTCTCTCACGGTCTGGAGGAAAGGGAACACACTCGCTTTTGAAATCGGTGAACTGTTGAAGTGTCGTAACGAATTCAGACAAGCTGTGGTGTTCTTCGTTTCCCAGGTTAAAGACGTTACCGGCCAGTTCTGTCTTTTGGCCAGCGATCAGCAGTGCTTCAACGACATCGTCCACGTAGTTAAAGTCACGACGTTGCTCTCCTGTTCCGAACAGTCGAATCGTTTCCCCGAGGATTGCTTGACGAAGAAAGATACCCGCGAATCCCTTGCGATCATTACGCAAGTCCATGCGCGGTCCGTAGGTGTTGGTTAGTCGCAAGCTGACGGTATGAATTCCGTAAACCTGGTGGTAGAGCGAATAGTACATCTCGGCGGCCAGTTTATTAATACCGTTGACATCAACCGGAACCCGGGGATGATTTTCATCGACCGGTAGGTATTGCGGTCGGCCGTAAAGCTGGCGGGTACTGGCGAAGACGATTTTGGCGCCCGGGCGATGGTGTCGACACGCTTCCAGTAGCGCCAGTTGACTCTGGCAATTGATTTCCAGGTCAGGCATTGGATCGGTCATGCTGTCCAGGTGACTGACCTGCCCGGCCAGGCTGAAGATGAGATCTTGATCGCGAATTAAGAAGGGCAGGCTGTGTTGGTCACGGATGTCGGAGTAGTTAATGGTCAGTCGATCGCGAACCGGAGCCACGTTAAAGGGGTTTCCCCCGTAAGCCGGGATCATCGAATCGACGATAAGCACATTGGCTCCCAGTTCAACCAGTCGGATGGCCAGGTTGCTGCCGATGAAGCCCAGGCCACCGGTGATCAGTATGTTTAATCCTCGGTACGCGTCGTGCATGACTCGGCACTGCCTCTCTTTACGTAACGAACGATAAACTGCGGGGTCCCGGAGTTATCCAGGAACAGGCGACCTAAATACTCACCAATGCAGCCGAGCATCAGCATTTGCACGCCGGCAAAAAAGATGACACAGACCAGGACGGTGGGAATACCAACGGTCAAGTCCTGGGTGATCCAGAGCTTGTCCACGATGGTCATGATGATCAGCAGTACGCTGAACAGTGACAGAAAGAAGCCGAAAAGCACAGCGATCCGTAGTGGCTTGATGGAGAAGTTTAAGAACATGTTTAACCAGAGTCCGACCAGTTTCCGCAGCGTGTAGCCGGAGCGGCCTGTTTCCCGGTCCTGGTGTTGGACGTCAATCTGGCCAAGGTTGTGGGTGGTCCGGTAAATCAGCCCGTCGATATAGGGGAAAGGGCCACGGTACTTGATGATCTCATCCACCACGAAACGGTTCATGACTTTGAAGCTGGACAGGTAAAGCGTTTTTGGTTTCCTGAGCATGATGTTGGCCATGCGATCGGTGAACCAGCTGCCCAGGTTGCGAAACCAGCTGTGACGCTTGCTGGTATATCTTCCATAGACAACATCCTGCCCGCTGCGTTTGATTTCTTCGTACATCCGCAAGACTTCTTGGGGAGGGTTCTGACCGTCATCATCGAGGACGGCAACATATTGTCCGTTGGTTTCATGGAGCCCGGCCAGGACGGCGTTGTGTTCACCAAAATTCCGTGCCAGATGCACAAAGTGGACCAAGTCTGGCAGTTCCTCGGCCAGTTCGTTACAAGTTTCCTCGCTGGCGTCATCAGAGCCGTCATTGACGAGGATGACCTCGGCAGCAAGATTCACGGTAAGCTCTTTGATGTTGCGCACTACGTCGGCAATCGACTTGCTGCCGTTGTAGACGGGAATGACAAAAGAGAGTTCTATTTCTTTGGACACCAGGAAAGTTCTCTCGTAGCTCAAGACGGACAATGGGTGCGCAGACCATGCCTGAACAGGCAGGTCAAATTGCATTTTTACCCTACATTAGATGAGTCTAATTGCTGCACGCGAGGCGCGGCAACTCAGAGAGCAAGGTTCGCGTCCCTACCATCGTTACAATGTGATGGGCAGAGTGGGTCGCGCCGAAGAAACCGATTTTAGGGAGCTGTCTTGAGCGTTTTTAGGTAGGAAATAAGGTCAGCCAGGTCCTCTTCACGAAGCGCCTGTTCCAGTCCCTTGGGCATGATCGATACGGTGCTGGGGACCAATTCTTCGATGTCTTTGCGAGCAACCATCACGGGTTCCCCCACTTGTTGCTGAACATAAATGGCCGAAGTTGTTTCCCTGGAAATCAGACCAGTCAAGACGCGACCTTCCGTCGTGACTACGCTGAAAGGTTCGTACTGACGAACCAGGCTGGCCGAGGGGAAAACAATCGACTCCAGCAGATCCCGGCTGTGGCGGTTGTTACCGATGTTGGAGAGGTCCGGACCGATCTTTCCACCCTTGCCGTTGATCTGGTGACAGAGAGCACACTTGGTCTTCTCGCTGGCAAACAGTTGTTGGCCGCGTTTCACATCGCCTGATGCGAGTAAGGGTAGTAGTTGATCAAGGCGTTGCACTTGTTGCGACTCTTTTTCCTTTAACTTGTCCAGCAGCGCATTGGCTCGAGGCAATAATTCCGGCGGGTAACCCTTGATGATGTCAGAAAATTCCTGGTAAGGAAGGCTTAAAAAAGCGCGGGATTGTTCCAGCGAAGTCAAAAATGCGCTGCGAGTTTCCAGGCTGCTGTTGCGCTGGAAAGGTCGAACAAGGTCACGTAACTCCAGTGGCCCAGCCTGCTCCAAGAGGGGCGCTAATTGGATCAGCTGCTCCTTACTGAGAGAAGCCGAACCAAGCATTTGCGCAGCACGGGCACTGTCAGCTGCTGAGACATCACCCGTCGACGCCGACTCTGCCTGGGCGCTGGTTGGGCGAGCGACCAGCTGGGTAAGCGTTTCAAAGGCGCGGTCGTCCCATTGAGAGCTTTTTCCTGAAGCGGCTCCCAGAGCGGCCACTCGCAAGATCGCTGACGTGGTGGGCCGGGAAGCAAGTTTAGTCAACTGGTCACTAAAACGATCTGTTTTAATAGCCTGGGCAACTGAGATGGCCAAAGCCAGCGATTCAGAATTGTCACTTCCTAGTAGCTGTTCGATCGGTTTCACCCAGCTTTCCGTGAGAGGCAATGATCGACGTGTGGCGATCGTACTCAGCAGCCAATTACGTGTTGCCTCGCTGGTGGCCTGGTCGTTGAGAGTTTTTCCAATCAGCTGCTGGAATGATGGATCGGTCAGGAAGCTGGCTAACAGCCCTGTGGCGACTTGAGACCGTTGTTTGCGTGCAGCGTCGTTGCCCAACCACTGTTTGAGCCGACCGTGTGCCTGGCTGCTCCAGTCGGGATGGCGTTGAACAATTTCCAGAGCGGTCAAGCGGAGGGGTTGATGGCTGGCATCGAGCAATGGCAGCACGGCATCAGCCGTCAGTTGACCAGGTTTCATTTGTTCCATCGCAATAAGCCCGCCACGAACCCGTTGGCTAGTCTTTGAAGGTTGGGCAGTCCGGGTTGAAAAATCTTTCAACGCCAGTAACTGGCTCGTAACGTCTGGATCATCGATTTCGATCAGTGCGTAGATGAGAGCATGCTCTTCCGAGCGGTCGATATTTCCACTCAGTGCAGTCAGCAACGTGGGTACCGCCGTGGCGTCTCCGATGCGGCCAAGGGCCTTGGCTGCTTCGCGGCGAATAGGGGCCTCGTCGTGTTTAACCATTTTTAACAGCGTGGGCAGCGCAGCCGGGTCGGGATAGGTGGCGATGCTACGGCAGGCGGTCAGTCGGATGCTTGGGGAGCGGTTTCCCAGTGCGGTCCGAATCACAGCTTGCGCCCGGGGGCTTTCCTTGGCTCCGACGATCCGGGTCAGGGCCCAAAGGACGTTGCGGCCTTGTTGAAGGTGAGCGCCTTGTAGGGTTTTCCTGAGCGTGGGAACGAAGGCATTACCTCGATTGACGCATTCGACAATCGCACGTTCTTGAACCGTGAAGCGTGGATCATGCAGTAAGGTCACAATTTCGGTAGCAGTCAACTTGCTCCAGTCAATCTGCTTTCCCCAGGGGTCAGGGACTGTTTTCATACCCTTGCGTCGTACTCGGTAGATGCCTCCCTTGATATCTGGTTTAGAGAATTGCGAGGTGGGGCAACCACGGTAGAACCAACCCCCGGTGTCGACAATCAGGATGCTGCCGTCTGCATCCTCCAGGACATCCGTGATATGAATGTCAGGGCTGAGCCCAGAAACGAATTCCCGTTGGGTCGCCTGGAAGGTCGATCCCTTTCGCTCCAGTTCCACCCGTACAACCTTGCCACCATTAAAGAGGGCTGTGAAGAAACTGTCTTTGAAAGCAGGATCAAGGGCACCACTGCGGTAACGCATTGTGCCAGAGACGGCCACATGGCCAAACTTGTGGACTGGACCAAGTAACGCTCCCGTCCGTTTGCGTTCTTGCAGGACCCGTTCACTGTGCGGGTAGACGCCCCCGTAGAGCCAATGAACCAGGCAATCGTTGCGAGGTCGACTGAACATGATGTTGACCGTGCCGACCATTTCCCCTTCGGGTGTGAAGTCAACTTCTACCGGGTTGTCCATGCCACCACCGCAGTGGATTCGTACATCGGAGCCGTCTGGCTTGCAGGAAAAGATGTAAGAGCCAGCAAGTTTGCTGGTCAGCTGTCCTTCCTTGTCCCGGAATTCATGTCCGTGCCTGCCGTCGCACCAGTAAATACGGCCGTCCGGCCCACGAAAACAGCCATGGATACTGGCAGCATTGCCCGTGTAACCGAATTGGCTGACCAGAATCTCGCGGCGATCGGCAATGC
>JAYGDG010000704.1:0-4584 GCA_046583015.1 Pirellulaceae bacterium
ATTTTTTTAGCCGCGTGGGTTTTAATGTCGCTACCCGAGCCTGAAACAGTCCGTCCTGAACCGCCCCAGCGGGCTGCCCGTCCGTTTCGTTTTTCGATCGCGCTGGGGATCGTGTTGTGCGGGATCTGGCTTCTTTGGTCGGGCCATTATACACCGCTGGTGATGACTTTCGGACTGCTTTCCTGCGTCGGCGTGGTCCTGCTCGCTGGCCGCATGGGGATTGTCGATGAAGAGGGTGTGCCGATCCAGCTAGGTATCAAACCGTTTCTTTACGCAGTTTGGCTGGTCAAGGAAATCGTGCAGGCCAATATCGACGTGGCACGGCGGATCCTCAATCCGAGTTTGCCGATTCGGCCCAAGGTCATTCGCGTGAAGGCCACGCAGCAGGGTGATTTGGGGCGCGTGATCTATGCCAACTCGATTACCCTGACTCCCGGAACGGTTTCCGTTGACGTGGAGGGGGACGAGATCGTGGTGCATGCGTTGACCGAGGAGGCTGCTGCAGAAGATGCTCCCGGTGAAATGAATCGGCGCGTGACAGCCCTGGAGGGCCGTTCCTAATGTTCTCTGTGTTCGCTGTCACGATGACGGCAATCCTGGTAACGATGGGATTAGCACTGGCCCGGGCCAGCCTGGGGCCGACGGTCTTTGACCGTATCCTGGCACTCAACATGTTCGGCACCAAGACGGTGCTGTTGATTTCCGTCATTGGCTTTATGACCAGTCGACCAGACTTTCTTGACTTGGCCTTGCTCTATGCATTGATGAATTTTATTGGCATCGTGGCGGTGTTGCGGTTCACCAAGTATGGACATTTTGCTGACGACCAGCCAGAACAGGAGGGATTGTAGGCGTGGGTCTGTTGTTGGATATTTTGAGCGCGATCTTCCTGGTCAGCGGTTCGCTGTTTGCCATCATCGGCGGCCTTGGGGTACTTCGTTTTCCAGATTTCTTTTCACGCCTTCATGGTGGTGGCATCACCGATACGATGGGAGCCGGGCTGATCATGCTGGGCCTCGTCTTTCAAGCGGTCAAGGTCGGACTCGACAGTGAACTGGGTTTCGCTCCCTGGCTGGTGATGATCAAGCTACTCATGATCCTGTTCTTTCTCTTTATTACCAGTCCTACCGCTTGCCATGCCCTGGCCAGATCGGCAGTTGCCGACGGCTTGGAACCGCTGGTGGGCGGCGAGGAGGAGGTGCCGGGACCATGAGTGAGGTGGTGGTCTACAACGTAATCGTTTTCCTGCTGCTGGTGTTGCTATTGGGAACAGCGATCACGGTCGCGCGGATGCGTGATCTCTGGGCGGCGGTCATGCTGACCGGCATCTATAGTTTCCTGGGCGCCAGTTGGATGCTGCTGTTGGATGCACCGGACGTGGCCTTTACGGAGGCAGCGGTTGGTGCCGGGATTGCCACCTTCCTGATGCTCGGGACATTGGCACTCACGAGCCGCAAGGCGAAAGAACCAGAGGGCCGGACGCTGGTTCCCCTGGCGGTCGTCGTTTGTACGGGTGCCGCCCTGATCTATGGAACCTTCGATATGCCCCACTATGGGGACGCCCAGGCCCCAGCCCATCGGCACGTGGCACCGGAATATCTCCAGGATAAGGTCCCCCATGTGCGGCATGGAGCAACTGGGATTAAGGTTGAGGTAGAAAACGGCGCAGCAAAACCTTCGCTGACGGTCGAGGTAGAAGATACAGAGACCAGGGTCGATGTGCCTAATATCGTGACCGCCGTGCTGGCCAGTTACCGCGGCTACGACACGCTCGGTGAAACAGTGGTTATTTTTACGGCAGGGATTGGAGTGCTGTTGCTGTTGCGTGGTCGTCGCCGCGAGCGCGGCGGTGAGGAGTCGGCATGAGAGAACAGTCGATCCTCCGTATTGTTGGCAAGCTGCTGATTCCCTACATCCTGCTCTTCGCGCTGTACGTACAATTTCACGGCGATTACGGTCCCGGCGGCGGTTTTCAAGCCGGGGTAATTTTCGCCGCTGGAGTAATACTCTACGGACTTATTTTTGGCGTTAATGCAGCGCGGCACGTGGCCCCGCCGTTAACGATGGAAACACTGGCTGCCCTGGGCGTATTGATCTACGCGGGGACCGGTGTGGTGGCGATGCTCAACGGCGGCACGTTCCTGGACTACAGCGCCCTGCAGGGTGAACACCAGCAACACGTCGGCGAGGAGCTGCCGGTTGCGGACTCCCATCCGGCGCAGGTGGGTCAGGAGGTGGATGCGCAACACGGGGGTTTCCTGCCTCAAGGTCAGCACCTTGGCATCCTGGTGGTGGAACTGGGAGTGGGGCTAACTGTGGCCGCAGTCCTGATCTTGATTTTCTTTTCCTTTGCCAGCCGGGAGCGAGTGCTATGAGCCAAATCCTCGGCCTTTACAACTATTGGGTGGTGATCTGCCTGATGATGATCGGGTTTTACATCGTCATTGCGCGGGGCAACCTGATTAAGAAGGTGATCGGGCTCAATATTTTCCAGATTTCGGTCTTCTTGCTCCATATCACGATGGGCAAGGTTGAAGGGGGCACGCCCCCGATTATACCAGCCCGCAAGTTTAAGACGGGCGCGGTCGAGGAGTTTGAAGTTTTCTCCAATCCGCTTCCCAGCGTCCTGATGCTGACGGCGATCGTGGTGGGCGTCGCCACCACGTCGCTGGCACTGGCCCTGATCGTACGCATACGCGAGGCGTATGGAACGGTCGAGGAAGACGAAATCCTGGCAGCGGATCAGGAGTCTCAATGTTAGAACACCTGCCCGTATTACCGATTATCGTCCCGTTGATGGCGGCACCCTTATGTGTGCTGGTCCGTCAACGCAAGCTGGCGCTGTGCATCGCCCTGGCGGTCTGCTGGGGTACCTTTGTGATGACGGTGATGCTATTGACGGAGGTGTTGCGCAACGGCATGCAAACCTACGCGCTCGGTGGCTGGGCCCCACCCTGGGGGATCGCCTACCAGGTCGATATGCTCAGTGCCTTCGTGCTGGTCTTCGTTTCCGGCATCGGCGCCACCGTCTTGTCCTTTGCGCCCTTGAGTATCCAGAAAGAGATACCAAAGGGTTTGCAATACCTGTTTTACACCGAGTACCTGCTTTGCCTGACCGGTTTACTGGGGATTGTCATTACCGGGGATGTCTTTAACCTGTTCGTCTTCCTGGAAATTTCCTCACTCTCTGCCTATGCACTGATCAGCCTGGGGCGGTCGCGACAGGCACTGACAGCCTCGTTTCAGTACCTGGTGATGGGGACCATCGGGGCCACCTTTATCCTGATTGGTATTGGCTTGCTCTACATGATGACCGGCACGCTAAACATGGCCGACATGGCCGTGCAGCTACGGGGGACTATCACTATTGGCGAAAATACGAAGGTCGTGATGGATACCCGGACGATCCTGGTGGCCTTCGCGTTCTTGTCGGTTGGCATTAGCTTGAAGATGGCCCTTTTCCCACTGCACATGTGGCTTCCCAATGCCTATACGTTTGCCCCGTCGGTAGTGACGGCATTCATCGCGGCCACGGCAACCAAGGTCTCGGTCTACGTGTTGCTGCGGTTTGTTTTTACGATCTTTGGAGCCGACTTTGCCTTTACGAAAATGCCACTCGATACGGGCCTGATGGTCTTGTCGCTGGTCGGCATCGTGGCAGCGTCGACGGCCGCTATTTTTCAAACGAACGTCAAGCGATTACTTGCTTATTCGAGCATTGCCCAGGTCGGCTACATGGTGCTGGGGATCAGCTTTGCTTCAGTGACCGGGTTGACCGGTGGCATCGTCCACATGTTTAACCATGCCCTCATTAAGGGAGGCCTGTTCCTGGCCATGGGTTGCCTGGTCTTCCGACTTGGTTCAACGCAGCTGGCTGATTTGCGCGGCATCGGACGCCGCATGCCGGTGACGATGTTTGCCTGGGTGGTGGGAGGCTTGGGGCTCATTGGCGTACCGTTGACCGCAGGTTTTGTCAGTAAATGGTACTTGATCAGCGCCGCTCTGGAGCGAGGTTGGTGGCCGGTGGCTCTGCTGGTGCTGCTCAGTTCACTATTGGCCCTGATTTACGTCTGGCGGGTGGTGGAAGTGGCCTATTTTGAGGAGCCACCGGAGGATGCAGCGGCGGTCAAGGAAGCGCCGCTGGCAATGCTGGTTCCCACCTGTCTCTTGATTGGTGCGACGATCGTATTCGGGGTTTGGACGGAGTGGTCGGTCGATTTTGCCAGGCAGGCAGCGGTCCTGTTGCTGGGAGGTGGGCCGTGAACGCAATAGCTGCCATCCAGCTAGTCCTCTTGCTGCCGCTGATTGCGGTTGTCTTTACGGCGCTCTTTGACAAGCGTCCGAACGTGCGTGAGATGTTCACGCTGGCTTTCGGAGTCGCCCTTCTCTGGGTGGTCGCTTCGCTGGCCCCGGGAGTTTTCGCTGGCAGTCGCCCCGAATGGACCCTGCCGCTGACCATGATCGGCGGTTTGCCGCTGGCCTTTAAGGTTGAACCACTGGGGATGTTGTTTGCGCTGGTTGCCTCTGGGCTCTGGATTGCGACCAGTTGTTATTCGATCGGCTATATGCGTGGGCGCCATGAAA
>JAYGDG010000572.1:0-1949 GCA_046583015.1 Pirellulaceae bacterium
CACTTCGAATGGCATCGGGCGTCATGATCATGCTCCGATAAAAGACATCAAACCCTGGATTCAACTCCCGGGCATACCGTTCCAGGTCTCCCTTGACCTGCTTTTGAATGTGGCCGGAAAAACGTCGCGTCTGGACCTTCGGACGCGGTCCGGTTTCAGTCGCTAGTGCCAGGCTTTCCTCGGCAGCGTCGAACATCAATTTGAGCAGAAACCCGGACATCACCAGGCGATCCCCAATGTTATCAAAACCCTCTTCTTCTTCATCGCTGGGAAAGGCGCGAAACGGATCCGTGCTAGTATTCTCCACGCGCCCGTTGCCGTTGTTATCAACCAGCCTGGCCACGTTGCCGATGCGCAGTTCCGGATCCTTGATATAAAGCAGATCACGAATCGTACTGCGCAGTTCAAAACGGTTCAACCGCCGGGCTACCGTCTGCGCCCCGGTGCTCCGTCGCAACGCATAGGCCTCCTTGAGCCGGGGCGTTATCAGGTCAATAACCCGGGTCGTCTCCTCGACAGCCGGTTGCGGTTTTTCCTTGGGCGGCATCTCGCCAAGATTCAACTGGTCGAGGATTTCCTGCCAGGCGGCCAGTGTCTCTACTTTCGAAAGGTCTGTCCCCAACGAATCAAAACGCTTGTCGTTTTCCTGTTTCTTGGCACCGTGGCAGGCGTAGCAGTGCTGCTTTAGAAAGGGACGCAGCGCATCCAGGGGTGATTCAGCGCCCACGAGTGTCACGGGCAGTGTCATTACCAACAAGCAAAGAATGAAGCGGAACATCAACCTAACTCCGCTCAAGCCCCAGAAGCGTCCCTGTGCTGGTCCCAAACCGATCAATTTCCAGGCCCTGATTACGCAGAATGGAAAGTAACAGGTTCGCCGCCGGCAGACGCTGCGAATCTGCTGCCGGGTAGACCTTATGCTCGCCATGCTTGAATCCGCCACCGGCCAGCAGCAGGGGTAAATTCCTCGTGGAGTGCGGGCCCGTTGCCATGCCACAACCGAAAAGTATCGACGTGTGATCCAAAAGTGTCCCGCCATTGATCGTATCTTCCTGCGCCTTGAGCAGGTCGATAAGGTGTGCCATCTGTGTCATCTTATTGCGTTCGATAAGCTGCAAAGCGGCAATATGGTCGGGCCGTTCGCCATGGTGCGAGAAACCGTGATAGCCACCCTGGAGCCCAAAGTCACCATTTGCGAAGCCGGAGGACAAAGTAATGGCCCGTGTTGAATCGGTCTGGATCGCAAGTGCGATCAGTTCGACCATTGCCTTCAAGTCCGCCGCGGTCCCCTTCCCCTGGGCCGGTTCCGGACGGTCGGTCTGCGGCTTCGGCCTATCTAGCCATGGTTCTTGCTGAGCGATTTTCTTTTCCAGCGTACGGACGGCTTCAAAATACTCGTCAAACTTGCGCTGATCGCGCTGCCCCAAGTCCTTCCTGACCGTTTTCGCTTTTTCCAGAACCACGTCCAGGATGCTGTTGTGCCTCTTCAAACGTTCGGCCGCCGTCGCCTTCTTGTCGGCCGAATCGGCCAGGAACAGGGCGCGGTACGTGCCCCGCAGATCGATGGCCGGGACCTGCACCCCGGTGCGTGTGAAGCTAACAAAATTCGACTCGTTAACCCGCACGGTCATCGATGAGAAACGTGTCTCCGCGCCAACATGTTCGGCAATCTTCTGATCGACACTAATATTTCCCTCGGAGTAGTGGATGGCCAGGTGCGGCCGAACACCACTCAACAAGACAGGCACCCCCTGGTGGCCAATCGTGTTACCGTGGTCGAGGTTGGAAAAGACCGTGAAATCCTGGCGATGCTTTTCTAGCGGCTTGAGCGTCGTGGGCATTTCATAGTTAGCACCAGCCTGGTCCGTGGAGGGGAAAAACGTCTTCTTGTAAATCCCGTAGTTATTCGACAGGCAGACGAACCGCTTTACCGGTTTGGCCGCAGCAGT
>JAYGDG010000693.1:0-2070 GCA_046583015.1 Pirellulaceae bacterium
GTGTGCTCTTCCGATCTGATAACGACAGTGGTTCCAGCGCGACTCAGCAGAATACCGCCAGCACAGATGCCCAGACCGACCCAGCAGCAACCGCTGAAGACGCGATGATACTCCGCCATCGCTTTACGGAGGGACAGCGGATGGACTACCTGGAGACCATGAGCGCCGCTAACAAGTATCCCATGCTTGACACAGAAACCAGCTTTGAGATGGAAACCGCCTTTCATGTCATCGTCGATGCGGTTGAGGAGGACGGTAGCGCCAGCATGACCTGGACGAACGATCGAATGAAGATGAAACTCCAGGGTACTGGGGGGACCCTCCGCTTTGACTCAGCCGATGGCGAAGAACCAGACATTCCTGAGTGGCAGCAAATGCGTGGCGTCTTCTTCCCTATCCAATACGTTCAGTTTACTTTCCGCGTCACAACTGACGGGATTATCAGTGATGTCAAACTAAGCGAAGCCGCCGCTGCCCGATTGGAAAAAGACCCGACCTTAGCCTTCGTGTTTTCGCAATCAAGTTTACAAGAAAATCCCAGGAAACTTTTTCATCCACTACCAGCCAAACCGGTGAAGTCGGCTGACACCTGGAACCATGTCATTTTATCAGAACCAATTCCCGGCGCAAACATTGAGGTCGAGCTAACCAACACGTACCAGGGCCTGGAAAACGTCGATGGGCAGCAACTGGCCCTCCTAAAGCAAACGCGCAAAACAAAAACAAAGTTCGGGCCTGAATCTTTCTTCACGATGGCCTACAAGGATGACTTAACGAGCGGTTCCGAGTGGTTTGACCCAAAACTTGGCTGGTTCGTAAAAACTGATGACACCATGGCCATGACAACCGTGACTAAACAGCTGGGCACCTCCATCGAAGTAGAGCAGACTGTAAAAATGCAGCTGCGCCTGGTACCTCCTCCCAAAGCAGACCCGGACTCTGAAAATACTACCGACGCAACCAAACCGACGACGCCCTGACAGGCAGGGCGCCAGAACTCCAAGGAACACTCCTATGAAACAACTGACTCTCTTCCTCATCCCACTACTGGCCGTCGCACTCCTGGTTGGCTGTGGCAGTGATAACGACAGTGGCTCCAGCGCGACTCAGCAGAACACCGCCAACACAGAACCCCAGACCGATCCGGCAGAGACCGCTGGAGAAGCGGTTGCACTCCGCTATCGCTTTGAGCAGGGGCAACGAATCGACTACCTGCAGAAAAATCGACTCGTCAACAATATACTCACGACTGATACTGTCTCCGAGATCAACATAGCCATCTATTGCCATATCACGATCGACACCGTCGAAGCCGATGGAACGGCCACCGCTACCTGGATTAATGATCGGGTGATCTACAAACTCCAGGCACCCATTGGCACACTCAAGTTTGACTCAGCCGATGGCGAAGAGCCAGACAATCCGGCCTGGCAACAGATCAAACCAATGGTCCAGGCCATACAAAACGCCCAAGGCAATTTTCGCGTAACGACCGCGGGAATTGTTAGCGATTTCAAGCTAACCAAAGAATTGGCCGCACGGCTCAAAACCAATCCAGCCATGGCTGCCATCGCGACATCGGGACAACTTGAAGCAGTCGCCGAGGGGTTGTTCGCACGACTGCCCGACGAACCTGTCAAGCTAAATGAAACGTGGAACACAGTATCCGATCTCGATCTGCAAGGAGACCTTAAAGTTGATCAAGAGACTATTCGGACCTACCGTGGAGAGGAGCAACACGATGGCAAAGATCTTGTTCGCCTGGATAACACGCTGAGAGTGACAACGAAACTTGGGCCTGAAGCGATGTATAAAAAGCTGCAATTTAACGCCGACGCCACCGCCGGCACTGAATGGTTTGACCTCAAACTCGGCTGGCTTGTCGAAGAATCTGACAAGAGCGTCCTGGAGATGGAGATGGAAGTTAGTGGTACCCTTGTGGTTGTAGAATCCACGACTGAGACCACGCTCAAATTGCAGCCACCCCCTCCCCAATAGGATCGCGCATGAACGACAAGAATACTTTTCGCACGGTCGACGAAACGATCCGCCAGCAGTTTGAATCTGGCT
>JAYGDG010000780.1:0-3996 GCA_046583015.1 Pirellulaceae bacterium
GCCCCAGAGATGCTCAGCCACGTCATCGGTAAGGAGACGAGCCCGGCGACAATCGCAACCGCCAGTGCTGTTTTTTTTTGCTGTTGTGTCATTGTACTCTCCAAGTAAGAAATGCAGGTTGTAACCTAGGCAGCAACCGAATCCATGGAACGAACCGAGAATAACAAAGCTTTCGCGAAGATGTCAATTTTTCATCTGGAATCAGTTGCATCCCGCTTCCCTTAGGTGACATGGCCAACTCATTGAGTATCCGACGAAAGCTACCCGTTAAAGCAACTCGTCGATCGCCGTGGGGTCTTCCAGGACCGGCGTTGGGCGGCCGCTGTGATCCAGGATGTGCAGCTTGGGGTCAATCCCCAGGCACTTGTAGATCGTCGCATGGACGTTTTCCGGGCGGACTGGACGGTTGAGCGGCCGCTCTCCCTTGTTAGTAGTCGAACCCACGACCTGGCCGCCCCGAATGCCACCACCGCCAAGCAGGCAGAACATGGAATTGCCCCAGTGATCGCGACCGGGAGTCCCTTTACTTAAGGGCGGACCACCATTTCCGCCGTTGTTCATGCGCGGCGTGCGGCTAAACTCACCACACAAGATCACCAGTGTGGAGTCGAGCATGCCGCGTTGATCCAAATCGGTGATTAAACCGGAAACCAGGTCATCGACTCGGGGCAGATAACTTTCCATCGCTGACTGCAAATTCCAGTGATTGTCCCAACCACCACAATGAACCGTCACAAAGGAGGCCCCCGCTTCCACCAGGCGACGGGCTAACAGTGTGCTTTGCCCCCAACCGTGCCGACCATAGAGGTCACGGATCTTATCCTCTTCGCGTGAGAGGTCGAAAGCTTGTCGCGCCTGCTCACCGGCAACAAACGTAAAGGCCTGCTGATCGAAACGGTCCATGGCTGCAAAGAGGCCAGTCGATTCGCTGTCACGGGAAATACGATCCAACTGGTTAACGAGGGCCTTACGATCGTCCAACCGATCGACCGTCATGCCGGAGGCCAACTCCAGGTTCTGTACCTTGAACTTCGCGCTGTTAGGATCTCCCTTGGTTTGGAAGGGATTGTAATGCGCGCCAAGAAAATTACCGCCAAAATAACCTGGCGAAAGTCCAATACTTGATGCCACTGGAACAGATACATAAGGCGGAACCGTCGTCGGCAGGTGCCGACGCTGGTGAGCCACGATAGCTCCGAGCGAGGGAAACCGTCCCTGGTTGCTGGCACCACTAACTCCCATGTTCTTGGTAGTCAGCATCCGGTGTCCACCGGCAAAGTGATCGCCCGTATCATGATGCAGTGAGCGGACGATGGAAAACTTGTCGGTCACCTTGGCTTGCTTGGGAAACAACTCGGTGATGTCAAACCCAGGGACCTGCGTCGAAATCGGTCTCCAAAGACCACGATACTCAACCGGGGCATCCGGTTTCATGTCGTACATATCCATGTGGCCAGGCCCACCATCGAGCCAGATCAGGATGGCCGAAGTCGCTTTCCTGTTCGTGCCACTTGCCGCCGACGCCTCTTTCGCTTGCAACAGGCTGCCCATCCCCAGGTTGGCCATGCCGGCCACTCCCAGTTGCACAAAGCTGCGACGTCTCATGCCATCGCAATAAGGCGTTGTACGGCCAGCATAGATACGCATGATGATTCAACTCCGTGAACCAGTTGGCGGGCAAATTAATCGGCAGGAAATATCGTTTTTCGGCAGGTCCTTTACTGAGCATTATTGTAGATAATCCGGTTGATCATTTCCATGTGAAACTGGCCGCGAACTATAAATCCTCCGGACCGGTGGTTAATCCTGTCTAATCCAAGGGTTCTGCCACCAGGGCAGCCAGTCCATAGTGATAGCTGAGCGAAAACGAAAGGGTTAAAATAGTCTCTTTATCGTCCTTCGCTATCACCCAAGCTGGTTTCCAGAAAAAAGGTAACATGATGATTGTTGTCACCAACTGTATCCCTGTCGCCCAGGGACATGAAATCGACTTCGAGGACCGTTTTCGTAATCGCGTGCACCTGGTCGACCAGTCGCCTGGATTCATTCGCAACGAAGTTCACCGCCCGCGACCGGTTCGCTTTGACCACGAGAGTGGTGGATTTGTGGCAGACCCCGACGCCGAGGGCTACTACGAAGTAAAAACCTGGTGGCGCAGCATGGATGACTTTGTTGCCTGGACACGTAGCGACGCGTTTGCCGAAGCCCATGCCAACCGGGCTCCCAAGGAGATGTTCCGTGGGCCCAGTAAACTGGACGTACACGAGGTCTTTCTTTCGACCGATCTTGCTGTGCAAGGTGACTAGAAGTTAGCCGTCAGGGCTGGCCATTCAGACATCGAGCAGCGCAGCGTCAATATCAGCAACCCGGGCACAACCGGAGGTCAGCATGGCATTGGATAATTCATCGCGCAGTAATTCCAACACCTTTCGCACGCCCGCTTCACCAGCGGCTCCCAGTCCCCAGGCATAGGGACGACCGACAAAAACCGCCCGGGCTCCCAGGGCCAGTGCCTTGAGGACATCGGTACCACGACGAATTCCGCTATCCATGTAGACGTCCAGTCGATCCCCGGCCACCTCCACGATCCGCGCTAACATGTCGATCGTCGCGGGCATGCCGTCGAGCCGACGGCCACCGTGGTTGGAGACAATGATCCCGTCCAAACCTCTCACTACGGCCAGTTGAGCATCACCAGGCCGTAGCACCCCTTTGATCAAGATGGGCAGTTGCGTCTGCTTTCTCAGCCAGCTGAAAAAATCCCAGGAGAGCGAAAGATCCCAGGCCTCGGCATTGAATGCCTGGATCTCCTCGTTACTCATGGCACTGGTAATCTGCTTGAATCCAATGTCACGCAGATGCTTGACCAGCATCTCCTTGGGCAAGGTAAACTTGTTGCGTCGATCTGCATCTTTCCACTCACCCAAATCGACGGTTACAATAATGGCCTCAAAACCAGCTCGATTCACCCGTTGAATCAGCTGCCGTGCCACTTTGCGATCCTTGGGAACATAGAGTTGAAACCACTTTGGTCCCTTACTGGCCTGGGCAATCTCCTCGACGCTATTACCGACGCTCCCACTCATGGCATAAACCGTTCCCATGGTTGCAGCAGCGCGTGTTGCCGCCAAACCGCCATCCGGATGATACATGCGCTGCGCCGCGACCGGTGCCAGCATGATCGGCATAGCAATTCTCTTACCCAGTACCGATACGGAGAGATCCACTTTGCGAACCCCTCTGAGCAACGGGGGAAAGACCTTGATTCTCTGCAGCGCAGCCAGGTTGTCCCGCAACGTGTACTGATCCGCTGACCCGGTATCGATATAGTCGAAGGTTGCCTTGGGCAGTTTCTCCCTGGCCAATCGACGAACATCGGCCACATTCACGGCATTCTCAATGCCACCGACTGGAATCGTATCCTGCGGACCGGCCCCTTCCTGGCCGGCAGCGACTGCCTGGTCATCGTCACCGCTCAAGCTGATCGCACCGGCAGCACTAGCCAGCACCTGGCCAAAGGTTCTGCGTCGGATGGGCTGCTTCATCGGCTATTCCTCATCGAGAACCTTCTCGTATGTTTCCTTGAGCGGCTCGAAGGCAAACTTATTCAAGACTGCGATCAATCCACGATCTCCCTGGTCCTGGACTACATCGCTTAGAGTATCGATCGCATTGTAGAGTTTTTCCATGGCAATTTCGTATTGTTCAATAGCTGCTTCCTGGTTCCCTGCTTTGACGGCCAGGCTCGCTTCCCGTACGGCTCGAATTGTTGCCAGGTATTCCAGCACATATTCCCCCCGTTTTGCCCAGTAGAAGAGCAAGCGTCGCGAACGCGGATCAGCGGCCCCATGACCACGATACAATTCAATCATGGCGTCGGTATAGAGCTGGTTCACTTCATCCCACCACTCTGGCACCGGCTGGGGCTGGTGATGTTTCATCAGCATTCCCCTGACGGGAAAGTTGAATCCCAGGTTTTTTTGATCGGTCAGCTCC
>JAYGDG010000813.1:0-6655 GCA_046583015.1 Pirellulaceae bacterium
GATCGAAAAAGACGATTCCACGTTTGCTATCCCTTGAGTTTGCTTACATCTGAGACGTCGGTCCCGGGCTGGTTCCGGTTCAGCGCGATCAGGAGCCCCAGGCCAATTGCTGCCTCTACGGCTGCAATTGCGATTACGAACAGGGCCAGCACCTGGCCGTCGAGGTTTCCAAGCTGCTGGCTGAATCCAGCCAGGCTGATATTGATTGCCGTGAGCATGATCTCGATCGAGATCAACATCAGGATGATGTTGCGCCGTGCCAGGAAGCCAAATACTCCAATCCCGAACAGCACTCCACTCAATCCCAGGACCAGGTTCATCGGTACAATCATGACTCGTCTGTCCTCCGCCTGGTGAGAACGACGGCGCCGATGATGGCAGCCAAGAGCAGCAGGGAAAGTATTTCAAAGGGCAGGACGAACGGACCGAAGAGTTGATGGCCTACCTCGGCGAGCCCCCCCTGGAATGCACCTGTCTCGGACTCCTTCGCAGCCGCTGAGCCGGCGCTTGCAAGTTGTTCCGTGATAGCCGACCCGCTCACCGGACGTGATGGATCGACTTGTACGAACATGGAGAGAATCATGAAGACCAGGCCAACGCCAACCGCCAAAAGCCAGTGTTTACCAAACCGGGGTTGAGTTTCCTCGCCCGCGAGGTCGAGCAGCATCACGATAAAGAGATAGAAGATCAGGATGGCGCCCGCATAGACAATGACCTGGACAGCTGCCAGGAATTCTGCACCCAGGACCAGGAAAATACCTGCCGTATGTATGAATAAAGCCAACACCCAGAGCATGCTATGAACGGGATTCTTACGCGTCACGGCCAACAGGGCACTCGCGACGCTGACGCCAGCCATGTAATAAAAGGCCGTTGGTGCAATGGCAAAGGTCATGAAACAGTAACCACGTTTGTCACTTCCGGACAGCAGTTGTGCTGCGCCCGATAGGAACTCATAGCCTGTCGAACAGGGCACTTTGTGAAACAAATCACAAACTAAGGCTCAAAAAAAACCCAGCCAATCACTGGCAGGGAACCACATTCTCAGGCCGTATCCTAATCTGGCCCGCCTGATGGGTCAAGCGCTGGAGAATCGGTTTCCCCCGGGCCAACTGGCCGGGGTGGTTCCCAGGCTCTCAAAGGCTCGATAAAACTCTCTTTAAGAGGGCAAGCTACTGTGTCAAATCCGTTCTGCCCTGACAGAGGATTGAGCCGCCGATGAATTTAGATGTTGTCCAGACGTTGCAAGACCTTGTTCGCATTCCCAGCGTAAATCCGATGGGACGTGACGTACAAGGAGAAGAATATCTGGAACATCAGATGACGGATTACTTGGAACAGTGGTTTCAGGCATTGGGTGTGCCTTATTACCGGCAACAACTGGAACCCAAGCGGGCGAACATCGTGGCCCGGCTCGATGGGGATCTGGCGCCTGAAGAGGGTGGTTCGATTATCATGTTCGAAGCCCATCAGGATACCGTCCCTGTTGATGGCATGATTATCGATCCTTGGGATCCCGTGATTCGTGACGGACGCGTTTTGGGCCGGGGCGCTTGCGACATTAAAGGTGGTATGGCCTGTATGCTGATCGCCTTTGCCCGCCTGGCAGCAGAACGCCCACCGACAATGCCAACGGTCGTGATGGCCTGTTCCGTAAACGAAGAGTTTGGTTTTACTGGTGCGGAGGATATGAATCGACTGTGGACAGACGGAGATGAGCGGTGGTTACCCAAACCGCCGGACGCGGTCATTGTCGCTGAGCCCACACTATTGGATGTAGTAGTTGCCCATAAGGGTGTGGCCCGCTGGCGCTGTCACACCCGAGGACTGGCGGGGCACAGTGCTCAACCTGAAAAAGGAGAGAATGCCATTTATCGGATGGCCCAAATCCTCTCCGGCATCAGTCAGTATGCAAGTCAAACGGTGGCCACGCTGGGAGATCATCCCCTGGTTGGTCGACCGACGGTAAGCGTGGGAAGGATCAGTGGTGGGATCAGTATCAATACGGTCCCGGATCACTGTACGATTGAGATCGACCGACGCGTGTTGCCAGAGGAGGATCCCACCGAGGCCTGGCAACATCTGGTCGAAGTGGTGGCACAAACCGTGGAACAAACCGGCGGTGAGAATCCGGCAACGGCAGGCTGGGTTGAGCACGAAGAGCCGTTCCTGGCAAAACCTGGACTGTCTGACCAAGACAACGGTCCCCTGGCCGCAGCATTACAGCAGACCATTCAGCAGGCAGGCTATGCCGGCAACCTGGTCGGAGTGCCTTATGGGACCGATGCCCCAGCCTTCGCAGACCATGGAATTCCGGCCGTAGTCTTCGGGCCCGGCTGTATCGATCAGGCTCACACCGTCGATGAGTGGGTGGCCATTGAGCAACTAGAAGCCGCTACCGAAATCTATTACCAGTTTGGCAAACTCGGATTAACCGATTGACGTCACACGACCACTGCCAGGGCGCCTTTGTTTAAAAGACGTCCAGCAGGAAATGGTGCCCGTAGTGGTAACGACGACCTTCTGGATAGGGATTGTGCCACTGCTTGTTGTAGACCGGGATACGCATTTCCGGCGGGTAGCGGTGATGCAGGCTCGGTCCGGATCGATAGTATTCGCTCCCCCAGAAATTCTGTGGGTAATAGACATACGGATAGTGATAGAAGCGTTCCCAGTTTTGGGTGCTGTGAGCACCACCCCAGACGCGTCCGTACGCTCGATAGGGCGTTTGGGCTTCGGCCGTGGAGATACATTGGCTTAGAAAGCAAATCGCTAACAATAACCCGAGCAAACGACGGATCATCGGTTTCCCCCTCTCAAACATGTTTCACATAACGATTCCAAGACCGACCATGCAAAGCGGTACGATTATCCCTGGCATCTAGAGATAACCATCGGCGAGATCTAGCGCCCCGATTGAAAGAATATTCCGTAAAACCTGCATAAGAGGTACCCACCTGCAGAGCGGTTTTCGGAAAATAGGGTATTTGGAGAGGATGTTCGGCTAAGAAGTGGGAAGACGGCCTTCGGCAATCTCGCGCTCCCATTCGTCCATTAAGGGCCAGTCGACGGCACAGGTGCCGAAGTCGGCCATATGGAGATAGCCCTCCAGTCGCTGAATAGTCCGATCCAGCAGATCGTTGTCTTTACGGAAAATTGGACCGTGGCTCGGTAACAGCCATTCAACGTCACTGGAGCGGATGCGCCGCAGCGAGCGAATAAAATCGACCAGGTCGCTACCATGATGTGCGTCGATCGCCCCCACGCAACCATCCCGGTAGATATTGTCGCCACTAAACAACAGGTTTCCCAGGCGGAACGATAACTGGCTGTCTGTGTGCCCCGGTGTCCTCCAAACGTCTAGTTTTAAATCACCTATTTCAATGACGTCACCGTCGTCAATCAAGTTTTCCACCGTGACAGGTGGTAAATCCAGGTGGATATCTTGGGCATCAATTTCTGCAAATGTCTGGAGTTTATCTCCTCGTTCCAGCAGTTCCGCAGCGCCTCGATGCGCAGAAACCGATGTCTGTAACAGTTGCTTGGCTTGCGCAACGCCCTGGATATGATCTACATCGGCATGGGTAGCAATGAGTGCCTGGCACTGAGACAGCGGAAAATCCATTTGCCGAATGAGCTCAATAATCTCCTCGACGCGGTCATCATAGCCAATATCAATCAGTACCCAGCTGTCCGAAGAATAAATCAGGTACACATTGCAACCGATCAAATATCCAGCTTGGAAATTGATTTCGATGACGTTAGGAAAAATGGGTTTACGTTCGAGCATTACCTTGCTCACGTTAACTAACGGATGCAGACAAGACAGCTGATTGTAGAAATGTTTGCGACTGGTTTCAAGCTGCCGTAGCGATTCCGTTAGCCGAACTCGCCCATATTGGGATCTTCCGGGTGTTGGAGCAGTGCCGCCAGGCCTTCCCGAAACGACGGATATTGAAACGATATCTGCAGTGTTTCTAACAGTCGCTGATTCGAGATACGCTTGTCACTGGTGGCTCGCCCGGCCTGGTGGCTGGCTTCATCAGGTGGTGAAAATTGCGGCTTTGGTGCTCCCAGCAACCGGGCTATTTCCTGGAAATAAGTACCTCGCAAGACAGGTTGACCGTCAGAAACCAGCATCACTGGCGGCAGGTTGTGACACGCCTCCGCGGCCAGAATTACCTCGACCGCGTCAACGACGTGGATCAGGTTCAGGTAACCATTTTCTGCTGCAGCCACCGGTTTTCCCGCTGCGATAGCCGCCCGCCGTGGGATGCGGTCGGGCCCATAGAGGCCGGCCAGTCGCAGTACGATGCTGCCTGCTCCCAGTGGGTGACTGGCCAGCAGCGACTCGGCAGCCAGGCAAGCGACACCTCCTGGTCGAGTTGGATGACAGGGAGAATCTTCGTCAACCCAACTGCCGTCATTTTGTCCATAGACTCCCGTGGAGCTGATATAAATAACCTTCCCGCCAGGGTCGGCGGTCCTGGCCAGGAAGTTCTCTAAGCCTTGGACATACACTTCCTCGATCGATTGGGATGACGACCGGTCATAGCCAACAGCGTATAAAACCGTTTCGCAAGCGGGAAAGGAAGGGAGTGAGTCAGGGCGGGTAAGGTCACCAACGAGCGTTTGCAGGCCCGCCTTGGATAGTTCGCTGGCGCGCTGTGTGGAACGGGTTAAAACTGTGACCTGGTCACCGGCTTGTAACCATTTGTGGGCCACTCGTTGACCCAGGTATCCACAACCAATGATCAGTTTTTGCACCAACGCTTAACCTTCTATTGACAACGATGCTCGCACCCACTGATGACTGGGGTGGCAGGTACGAAATGGGTCGAGGCGCTTCTTCAAGCAATCAAGCGACGCTACGATCACTCTAACCCGAACGACCGTGAAATCTTAACCGAATCGTGGAGAAAGTCGAGAACTGCCACGGCATTTGCCATATCATGGTAAACTGGTGATATACGGGACTACGTAGATACCACACGTGTCACACGATGTCGGTAGAGCAGAAACGAGCAGACCTTGATAAATCGCTTCCCCACTCAGCGCCCAAAGGCCACGGTTGCATCGACAGTTCGCAGGTTGATGGAGCCGTCAAACTGGCATCGACCGGCACTGACCGGGGTTTTGGTTTTCTTACTGACGGCCACGATGCTGCTGGCCGACGACCAGCAGGCAACGAAGTCGTCGCTCGACAAAGCGACCCGCCTGCAACGAATCCTCAATAATGAAGTACCACGTGACGTTGATGATTTGAAAGTCATGCAGGAGCATATCCGGATCCTGGCCAAAAAATCACTTGATGTTACCGTAGCAATTGGCCGCCGTACTCAGGGGAGTGGAGTGATCATCAGCGAGGATGGCTATGTGCTGACGGCTGCACACGTTGCGGGACGACCGAATCGTCCTGTCGACATTGTTCTTCCCGATGGCCGGACAGTGCAAGGATACACGCTCGGCAGTTTTAAGTCGGTTGATGCTGGCCTGGTTAAAATTGGCAGTCCCAACGATGACGAGGGCTCCAAGGTTAAATGGCCTTTTGCTGAAATGGGAGACTCCCGCAAGGCCCAGTTAGGCCAATGGTGCCTGGCGACAGGGCATCCGGGAGGTTTTCAGCCGGAGCGCAAGCCAGTGCTGCGTGTCGGCAGGCTGATCCACAAATACAAGGATGTCTTGACGACGGATTGCACAATAATCAGTGGCGATTCCGGTGGACCCTTGTTCGACCTTCAAGGGAAGGTAATTGGGATTCACAGTCGCATCGGGTTTGAATTGCGGCACAACGTTCACGTCCCGGTGCATCTGTACCAGGACAACTGGCAGCGGCTGATCGATGCTGAGATCTGGGGAACGACGCCCGCCTCTCCGTTCATTGGGGTGAGTGGACCCAATGAGAAAAACAGAACCCAGGTTAAAAAAGTAGAGCCGGGTAAACCAGCGGATAAGGCTGGGATCGAAGTTGGCGATATCATCATCAAGTTTGGCGATGATCAAGTAACGGATTTTAACTCGTTGATTGCCCTGGTCGGGTTGCGAAGGCCAGGTGAAAAGGTCGCCGTCACAGTAATGCGACGAAAGAAGAAAGTGGTCCTGACGCTGACAGTGGGTAGCCGTGAGGATAAATCGTCGGCAGCGGCTGTTCCGAGTTTTTGGACCTGGCTCCAAGCTGCTCCCGCTGAACAACCGCCGGATCAACGGTCAGCGGTTCAACAAACGGCTACGGGCGCGGCCTATCTGGGTATGTGGCAGCAGATTTCGTTGTTACGTCCGGTGAGTGTCAATCAGCGCAATCACAGCTCGATTCGAAAGAGCTTTCGGGATGTTGTGGCCGGTTCCGTCAAGAGCACGGTGAAGGTCTTTGCGGGGGATCAACAGGTTGCTTTAGGTGTCGTGGTTGATCGCGATGGTTACATTCTGACAAAAGCCAGTCAGATTCCAGGCCCGGTGAAATGCCAGTTTTCCAATGGAGAACGGGTAGTTGCGAAAGTGGTGAATATCCAGACCCGTCATGATTTGGCCCTGCTGAAAGTTGACCTGCAAGGACTAACGGCCATCGAATGGAACAGAGATGGCAAGGTTCCCGTAGGCAGTTGGCTGGCGGTGCCCAGTCATCTGGCGGAACCATTGGCCATTGGCGTACTGAGCC
>JAYGDG010000010.1:0-1790 GCA_046583015.1 Pirellulaceae bacterium
CAACTATGACTGGTATCTCGAACGGATCCTACCCGTCTGTGAAGAAGCAGGAGTCCGACTGGCACTGCACCCAGATGATCCTCCGGTGCCAACGCTGGGAGGTGTTGCTCGCATTTTTCGTAACTTCGATAATTTCAATCGAGCCATGCAGACCTTTGACAGTCCATTTCACGGGCTGGATTTCTGTCATGGCTGCTGGTCAGAAATGCGCGGAGGCGAGGGGGTCCAGGAAGCGCTTGAATGTTTCGCCAGCGCCGGCAAGATCTTTTATGTTCACTTGCGAGATGTCCAGGGTACGGTAGATGATTTCACCGAGTGTTTTCTGGGTGATGGCAACTGCGACCCGGTCGAAACGATCCGCACACTCAAACGAGCCGGCTTCCGAGGTTTCATCATTCCCGATCACGTGCCGCAGATGGTCGACGATACCGACTGGGGGCACCGGGGCCGAGCCTACACGGTCGGTTACATCGAGGCCTTGATCCGGGCCGTAGCGACTTAACTCAACTTGATCCAGCCGTTTTTCAGAGCTAACGAGAAGATGGCTACAAGCGGTGGAACGACTATCACGAACAGGCCACAAATCCACAACAGGCTACTGTTCAGGCGGCCTGGCACAATCCGCTGATCGACACCGCGATACCTGAAATAGATCGTGCCCATACCAACGATCGGATACAAGACCACTGCGACCAGGCTGGAAATCATCAGCATCAAGGGTGGATTTTCAAACATGCTATAGGTCACTGCATGTGTTGTCAGCGCGATGACCGCAAAGATTCGCATTAAACGAAACCTCGCTTTGGGGTCGCGAGCATCAATGATCCCCATCACGCAAAGGCCATCGGCCATCGCGCGAGTCGCTCCCGCCACTCCGGACAAAACGGTGGAAAACAGCACGAAAAAAGCGCCGACAACGAACATAGTAGCTGCCCAGTTACCGAGGGTCTCGGTGTAAATACCGCCGAGTACCTCCACGGTTGCCGCACCGTCCGGATTGAGTCCCTTGGCGTGTAACACAGCTGCACCGAGAAAAAAGAAACAGATCGTACTGACCGTATAAACAACCAGTGTCAAATAGACGTCGGTATACATGACCCGGATCCAGCCTCGCGCCCGACGAGCCCATTCGGGATCAGGCTGGCACTGACCGGCATTGCGTGCATAACCTTTCTCCACGCACCAATAGGTGTAGGACATCATTTCGTTGGCCCCGATCCCCGTGCCGGCATACATTGCCAGAGCGGTCATCACCAGGGCAGAATCGATGTTCCCGGGCAAATCGAATATCAAGCCTGCTTGCAGTTGTTCCGGAGTGATCGCATAACCGGTTCTCTGCAACAAAAACGTGCAGAAGATCGTCAGAAACGTAAAACTGGCAACCAATGC
This sequence comes from Pirellulaceae bacterium, assembly GCA_046583015.1. Classification (GTDB taxonomy): domain Bacteria; phylum Planctomycetota; class Planctomycetia; order Pirellulales; family Pirellulaceae; genus JAZADA01. The sequence continues at coordinate 1,390 of JAYGDG010000010.1, forward strand.
CACTGAAATCCCTTCCAGCAACCGGTAGCTGCCGGTAACCAGGATAATGGCACTCACCGCCGCTACGACAAAGGCCCAGCCGGTCGTTCCTTTCGGCATCGCAACATCAGGAAATGCTAATGCCAGTGCCTGTCCTGCCGCACCCAAGATGGCACCCCCGTTGATAAACATCACCAGGACGGTTACCAGCCAGATGCAAATAACCCAATTAATGACTGGGCGTTCTGCGTCCTTTTGCTCCCCGGTCGCCGGGGGATCTCCCCCCTCAGGGCGATCATCAGCCACCACCTCGCCAGTTGCTGGCCGCTGTTGGCTGCCGGTGGCCTCTCGAAGACGACTCTTGAAACTGAACAATAACGCGACCAGAATCCACAGTCCTAACGTCACACCGACAATGACCC
>JAYGDG010000095.1:0-1999 GCA_046583015.1 Pirellulaceae bacterium
AGCCATTGGTGACGGTGGCAATGCCCTGGGGCCCTACCAGATCTGGAACATCTACCACAAGGACGCAGCCACCCGTGACAAGACACTCGACAATTATCGCCGCTGCCTCAACAGCAAGTCGTACAGTGAACGAGTGATCAAGGCCTACATGAAACGTTACGCCGCGGCGGCGGCTCGGCGACTGGACCAGGGAAAGGCAACTCGCTCCGACCTGGAGACCGTGGCTCGCATTCATAACGGCGGGCCTCGCGGAGCGACAAAAGAGGTCACCAAGAAATACTGGGCCAAGGTGGTCTCACATCTCAAACGCTGATACCTCATGTTTAGCGGTTCAGACGGGCCTTTTTTCGATCCTGGCAGCCACTTGGTTGATTCAACCTCGGACAGTAAAATAGAAGTAATTAGTAGGACTACAGAAGGCAACCAGGAATCGAACCTCTCATGAAGACGACCTCTTCGCTGCTCTTATTGGCGCTGATTGCAATGCAACCAGCCGACGCAGCAGAAACAAGACCGACAACACCGCGCAGCCGCCAGTTTCGCTTGGACATCGGTGTCAGCGTCAATGCCTTGCCCCAGGGAGCCACGGTACGTGTCTGGCTGCCGGTACCTCCTTCCAATCGGAATCAAACCGTCAAAGCACTGACTCCCAGCCTGCCCGCTCGAGGCAAGCTGAGCGAGGAACCGAAGTACGGTAACCAGGTACTCTATTTCCAGAAAAAGGTTAGCTCCTCAAGACCGCTGCGTTTCAACACGCCTTATCAAATCGAGCGGCACGAAGTCCGTGCCCTGGAACAAAAAAAAGGTCAGCAGCAGGCCCTTGCTCCATCGAAAAAGGAACTGTACCTGGCTCCCAACCAAAAAGTGCCGGTGACTGGCCAACCGTTGAAGTTGCTGGCTCAAGTCGAACTAATGAAGAATCAACCACTGGCCCTGGCACGACAACTCTATAATCGAGTGGACGAACATGTCCGTTATGACAAGTCACAACCCGGGTATGGAAATGGTGATGTGCTCTGGGTCTGTAGCAGTCAGTTCGGTAACTGCACCGATTTTCACAGTCTCTTCATCTCCTTTGCCCGTAGCCAGGGCTTACCTGCCCGCTTTGAAATCGGCTTTCCGCTGCCAGAAAAACGTGGCTCAGGGAAAATCGGCGGATATCACTGCTGGGCATTGTTCCATCTCGATTCGCACGGTTGGATTCCAGTCGACATCTCCGAAGCAGACAAACGCCCGGACATGAAGGAATACTATTTCGGCAACCTGACGGAAAACCGTGTCACCTTTACCACCGGCCGTGACATTGATCTTGTGCCGCGGCAAGCCTCCCCGTCACTGAACTATTTCGTCTATCCCCACATCGAGGTGGATGGCAAACTGTGGCCTCGGGAAAAGATCGATCTGAAGTTTACTTACCAGGACCAGTAGAATTCTCGCTGGCTCGTCTTCCTGGTACCCTCAGCCAGTCTCTGGCAAGAACGTGGGCATCGTCACACCCTTTGGGGCCGTAAACGATCCGTAGGCCTGCGCAACATGCATCTCACAGTTCCTGGCACCCCAGCGGTACAACCGCTGGACCAACTCTCCACAGGTCACGGGAACCAGGAAGACCGGCATCCGGCCTCGATGCTGATTGAGCTCCTCGTAAATCAACGCGGCTGCCTGCTCCTCGCTGCGGGCAACCCCGGGACCGAGCATATTAAAGGCGTCCGCTCCACACGAGACCAGGAAGCCGTCAATCCCGTTTGGTGATTCAAGGACCGAAACGTGCCAGATGTTCTCTCGGTTCTCGATGAAGTACTGGTAATCACCCACCCGTGAAATACCGGACAATTCCTTTTCAATCCGGGCCATCGCTGCCACATCGTCCAACCTGGCAGGGCGGACCTTCTGTCCCACTGGAGGGTCCTCGGCCAGGCCCTCCTTCGGAACCTGCAGGAACATGTCCTGGAAGGTACAGAAGGGGACAAAGCCGGCCCGCGTGTAGAGCGAGTAGGAA
>JAYGDG010000121.1:0-3465 GCA_046583015.1 Pirellulaceae bacterium
GTCTTCAGTTGCTGGTCATCCTGTTGCGACTGTTTGACCGCTGTGTCTTTTTCGGCCGTCACTTTCTTGGTCTCTGCAGCGAGACTCTTAACCAGCCCGTCCAGGAATTTTTGGTGCTCTTCGGCAGCAGTGATGGCTGCCGGATTACGCGACCGCTTGACTTTGGAATCAGCTCTTAAATAGAAGTGATAGAGACCTGGTTTTGCTTTGGCATTTGTGATTGCCACCACCAGCTTTGATTCTTTCTCTGCTGCTTTGATCGTTAAGTCACCCGGTTTAATCCCCCCGGGAACCGCCGTGGCGACGAATTTCAAGTCACCAGCCAGTCCTTCACCGCGAGAGATTTTAACCGGCACTTCCAGCTTTCCACCAAGCGAAGTCTCTAATACGTTGTCTTCACCTACTTGTACCAGTGCCGGACCTTTTTCCACGTCGATAACCGACAACCAGAGATCTCTAGAATTGCGAAACCCTGCTGCGATTTGAGTTCGATTGGCCGTATTCCAGACAACCGTTCCCACCCGCGCTAAGCGATTTAGCTGACCGCCATCCACCTGTGACGCACCCTTAATCTGAATCGGCCCTGACCAGGTCTTGGCATTCTCGGTCGTGCTGAAAACCAGGTTTGCTGAAGTCTGTCCTGCCGGGACAGTCACATTCGGACAGGTCACCTCGGCTGGCAGTCCTGCCACGGAGACTTCAATCTCGCCACTGAAGCCATCTCGCCGCAGCACGCGCACCTGCATCAACATCGTATCGGATCGGCGCAACACGGGAGAGAACATTTTGACTTCATTTGCGTTGGCTGTCTTGATTTGTTTAGGCAGTGCCAAGAGTCGGTAATCCGGCTGCTCTTTTCTGATAGCCAGTTCGTAGGTCGCATGAGGTGTGGAGTGGCTGTCACCAAACTGATCCCGCACCATCACGCGATAGACTGCATCTTGGTCAGCTGTCAAGCGGTAACTGGGGTCATCGGTGGTATCATCGTAATCGCCGCCAATTCGGCCATTGCGATCACTCGGGTCATCAACAAAAGTAATTTCCGAAACCGTTTCTTCTCCCTTGTCGTTCTTCGTAACCCGTTGGACCAACATCACGGCGTCCGTATCCAGGCCACGGCGTTGCGAAGTCACTTCGATCCAGTAAATTTCTCCCTTTTTCGCAGAAAACTGATACCAGTCCGCATCCCGCGCCGGGTAAAACTGTCCAGAAACCTGGACCGGCACGGTAAGTTGCTGGGCCTGGTCGGCCGCTGCATTGGGCTCTTTTTCGACCACGACCGGTGCCACCGCCAGACCCAGGTTAATGGTGTTGGAACCAGGCAGTTGGAACGGAACTGCATCCAGCATTGCCGCCCTGAGTGGTTGATAGGAACTTGGTCTTGCGTCCAACTCTGCCTGGCCAGGTACCGTGATGCTGACAGTCGCCTGTTCAAGCACAACCGATCCACTGCGCATGTTTGGAGCCGGCTTGCCACCGGGGAGATTTCTTCCATAGATCGTAAAACTGCCCTTGGCTCCGGGGGCACCTACCGATGGGATAATGAAGTCAATGTAGGGACCTGTACGAAATTCCAAGCGATACATGTACTCCGCTCCACCGCGGTAAACGAAATCAGAGATGCCGACAACATATTGCCCGGCCGCAGGTGCCTTGAAGTCAATCAAGGGATCACCCTGCCGGTGACCACGTGATCGCATCAACTCCTGGCCTTGTGCATCAAACAGAATCAGCGTTCCGTCCAGGCGCGAATCGATTCGCTGTGCCAGGCACTCGACCAGCAACCGCTGGCCTGCTGCCAATTCCACCTGATACCGGTCGGTCTTACTGGCATCAGTCCGCCCATTGATGATGGTTCCTAAGGTGACAGGCTGTGCTTTAGCAAGCTCATGGTTCCCACCGTTGTCTGTCACCTCGGTGGAGGTGCCGACTACAAAACAGCGCGGATTCGAGACGCCAAACTGGCCAGTCACACGCGCCTCGTAAATCCCGGCTGGCACCTCCTTGCCGATCGCAACCTGGAACGTGCCGTTAACCGGTTGAGGTTTCGGGTTCAATTCATCAGCCGGAGTCATTTTCTGTTTAGCCGTAATGCCCGGATGGGAAAAGACCATTTGCCCGAGCGAATCCTGATCCCCTCCACCAACCTGGACTTCAACTTCAGTGCCCTGTTGTCCACCAGCTGGATAGATGGTCGTCAGCTGCGTGATCGGCAACTGGGCCCAAGTCGTTACGGGTAGTAAGAACGCAACCAGTGCCGCCACGATCAAAGCTCTACGCAAACAGGATCGCGACAATTGGCTCCACAACATGACCTTTTCCCCCAAAAAAAAATCTAGTGATTGGCCCATGGTCTGGACCTGTTCCATAACACGGCACGTTCTTCTCGAACGCAGTTGGCACCATGCATCCTGGTGGGGATTCATGGCAACACCCGTTGCGAATGCTTCATTTCTTAAGCACTCACAAGTACCCTGGCAGCAAGTCAGCCATTCACCTCTGGGCAAATTACCGACCAGTGCCTCTGGCTGGCAGGACGACCGAGCCCATCGACTCGAATCGCATTAGCGAAGGCAAGATCTACTTACACGGCCCCCCGTGCCACCAAACTCCATTTCGCTTTTCCGATTTCACGCCTGGCAGATTAAACCTGCCAGGAGCAACAACCGGGCTTTCCCTCAAACGAATCCAATCCGCTTAATGGTTAAACAAAAACTCTTTCGTATTGATCAAGGCCCACACGATGTCTTCGTAGGCGAGCTTTGGTTCCTTTGCTTTTTCAATATGCTTCAAGGCAATACCAGCCTCCTCACTAGACGGTTCCCGCGAAAAAGCCAGCAAGTACAGATCCCGGATCTTCGTTGCATGCTCGCGGTCCTTGTCCTTGCTTAAGATTGCTGCATTACCGGATCCTGAAGTCAACTTTCCTTGAATCTCGCCTGAGTTGAGCAAATGCAAGCTCTGCGCCAAATTCGCTTCCGAGGACCGCTCGCATTCACAAGCGCTACTCGACTCCGGTCGGCCAAAAACAGTGAGGAAATACGAGCTGAAACCACTATCGGGCAATTGAGTCGCCCTGGTTCCGGCAGGTACGCCTCCGAAACCGGTGGTCGTACCAGTCACCTGATTAATAGCGTCCAATAACACCTCGGCATTGAGTCGCTTCGGGTAATAGCGTGAGAAATTCTGTTTGTCGTCACGATTCCATTCGTTGGGCTCCGAACTGAGCTGGTAGACGCTGGAATTGCAAATCGTTCGAATCAAGTGCTTCAGGTCAAATCCCGCAGCAATAAAATCTTTCGCCAGCACATTGAGCAATTCAGGATTGGTCGCTGGATTGGTCGCTCGCATGTCGTCTTCCGGATCGACCAGGCCACGGCCGAAGAAATGCTTCCAGTAACGATTGACCAGCGCTTTGGCAAAAAACGGATTATCGGGTGCCGAGAACCATTCGGCCAGCTTTTG
>JAYGDG010000132.1:0-2137 GCA_046583015.1 Pirellulaceae bacterium
CCACCCTGTAGAGCAAGCGGGGCGTTGACTGACCACAATGTCGGTATCGAATCACCACACCCCCTGTGATGCCTTATGGACAGATGGTCTGCAAGTCTTTTGAGCCGCGACTTCTCCCGTGGTATCATGCGTCAGGTGATGCGCAGCGGTAGCAGCGTTGCACACCACCAGCGTAGAGGAGAAAGCGACCATCATGAGATCGATTCTGTTGCTGCTGGCGGTGATCAGCAGTTGTCTATCCAGTTCTGCGGTTTTTGGCCAGGATCCTGAACCGGTCAGGACCTGGAAGGACAGCACCGGCCGCTTCAGTATCCAGGCCACGTTCCTGAAACTGAGCGGCGACCTCGTCGTCCTGGAAAGGGTCGACAAGAACGAACTGAGCTTGCCTCTCGCCCAACTCAGCAGCGCTGACCAACGCTATGTACGGGACCGGAATGCTGAACTCCAACGCTACCTGTTGGCCCGACAGGTTGGCCCGTCTGCTAACCTGGCAGCCGTTATCGCTTCGGCCAGGAACAACAGCGTCATCAAGTTAGCGCCAGGCATATTCCATCTCCGTCCGCAAAAGCCACACGAGCAGGGTGTCCTTATCCAGGACAAACGCGGCTTGATCATTTCCGGTGCCGGCAGGGACAAGACAACCATCAAGCTCGCTGCGAATGTCGATGCCGGCTTCCTGATCGGCAACAACGTCGAAGATCTCAGGATCGAGCACCTGCATATCGAGGGGACACCTCCGCTGAAGACCAACACTGCCGGGATTGGCAGCACCTCCCTTTGTACCAATGTCCGAAACGTGGTCCTGACCAACCTGCGTGTTGACCATGTTGCGGTCGGCATTTTCATGGCGACCAACAAGGGCCCGGTTCGCGACCTGCAGATCACCAACAATATCGTGACGGACACCGTGGGAACGGAGGCAGGCTGGGGTTACGGAATCCACACGCGCAAGATCAGCAACGTATTGATTGCACACAACTACATCGAACATGCAACGCGGCACAGTATTTATGTGCGAGAATCACCCAGGCGATCCAGGCTGGTGGTGGAGGACAATTTCATTCTCAACCACGATCTCAAGGGCAAGAACCCTCGCTGGTATTGTGCTGCGCTCAATTGCCCGGCAAACCAGGCCGTCACCCGGATTACCAACAACTTCTTCATGAACTCCAACGCGATAGGCATCGCGATCATGTCCACGGCCGATGACCTGGCACTGGTCAATAACCAGATCATTGGAGAACATTACGTCGGCATCTGGCCTGTCACCGGCCAGGTGCACACCTCACTGGCCAATTCGATCGTTCTCCACTCCAAGCCGGCGCATCCCGAGTGGTGCCATAAAACCAGCTCCTACGACTGGGCCAATGGCAGAGAAACTACCAGCCGCCTGGAAACTCCGAACGCCAGGTGGCAACAACCCGATTACGTCTGCCGACTTGGCGACAACCTGTTTGTCATGAAAGACGGCAGCCTTGACAGGATCACCCCGGACTCATGGGCTTTCCAGACATCCCCGACCAAGTGGACGAACGTCAAGGGGATGTGCGCAGTTGAGAACGTGCGAGGCACGGGTGTCGGGCGCGTTTACGTCGTCACCGAAACGGGCCTGATCGAAGTCAACCCGGACAACTGGCAAACCACGGAGCAGCCAGGGGACTGGTCCGGGGCACGGCTGGCAGCGGCCACCAACGACCGGGTCCATGTTCTTCAGAAAGGTACCCTGCTGAGCGTCAACCTGGTATCGCTTGAAGTGACCAGCGACAAACGGGACTGGAGCGCAGTCCAATGGATGTGCTCATGGGGGAACCAACTCTATCTCTTTGACGGTCAGGCACACTATCGCGTCAATCCGAAGACGTTCGAGAGCGTGGAGGTCAGCCAGGTGAAGCCCCAGTAGACGGGGGATCGCACCGCATCGCTGAAGCTTGCCCGACTGTGTGCTTGCTATCCGAATCAGTTTCAGCCACGAGGCAGAACTTCCTAGCGAAGATCCAGCGGATTCACCAGGGGATTTGCCAGGGTCGCAGTGGCTGACGACGGAATGATCTGCTGACCAGGACGACCAGTACAACGCGGACGCCGCCAGGATAATGACCAGGAAATGACGACCAAGGAGCGGTTCGCCAAGAGACTG
>JAYGDG010000158.1:0-6081 GCA_046583015.1 Pirellulaceae bacterium
AGCCAATTCAAGGGACTCCAGCAACAGCACCCCAATCAATCCCGGGGCAACCTTCCTCCCATGAAGTTGAACAGGTGAGTTTAACCACGCATCCAAATAACGCGCAGCCCTCCCCAGCTGACGAAATTCAGGATAATGCGACCGTGGTTTCCAGGGCCGCATGGCAAACCAACCCTGCGACAGACCTTTGGTATCCCGAAAAATTTAAAAACAAGTTGTTAGCGATAAAGTATCACCAATATCAAGATAACTACGGAATTGAACGGAGAGCTGCAAATGGTTGGCATATTATAGGTGCCACCCGCCGTGGAAAGAAACATGCTCATGATGCTACCTACCGAGAGGATGCATTTGCTGATGAGACCACTGATAAGTTCACTGTTCTGTGTGTTGCTGACGGTGCTGGTGCTTATCCCTATAGCCGAATAGGGTCGCAATACGCAACTAATGAACTGGTCCATCATTTGTCATCGCAACTAACAAGGGGAGCGGAAAAGCAAACTCATCGCGAGCACGTACAGTTCATCGGTTTTCTCGCACAGAAACTTGAAAAGTCAATTCACTATGTAATCAATTCCCTCAATAAGTATGCAGAGAAAAATGATGTAAGTCCTAAAGACTTTCGCTGCACATTGCTTACAGCACTGTTCTACCATGATGAACGGCATCAGGTAGTATTGCTAAACCAGATTGGAGATGGTGCGATCTGTATTTATAACAAGGAAACTGGGGAAACCGAAAAGCTGGGGGGTGAAGGCGAAAGTGGAAGCCATTCCGGCGAAGTTAGTCGGTTCGTCCCTGACAGGGAATCCCTGAAAATGAATTTTCACGTCCTGCCCGAAGAACGCATGAAAGACGTCGACTGCATCATGCTTTCCACCGATGGGATTGAAGACCCTTTTTACCCAATGGAAAGGAATTCTGCTCATATATTCCGGCAGTTTTATAACGGAGTAAAACCAGGCGAACTGGCCGATTTGGGAATCACGCAGGTGGAGCAACCTCATGTCTATGGTCACCCAACCGAAGGTGCCAGCCTTGAAAATTGGATGACCTTTGAAAAGAAAGGTGAGAGCGATGACCGGACAATGCTCGCAATGTTCCGAGGTGAAATCTAATCGTTTTGTAGATTCTCCAATAAATCAATGGCTATTCTGACTACAATAACTACTGAAGGCCATGCCGTTCAATTCAGCGATGAATTGGTTGCATATGGTGGGGAGAAAGCTGTTTTTTTCTCATCAGACCGAAGGCAGGTCGTTTGCCTTTATTACGGGAGGATGTCCGACCGAGCAGAGCGTCGCAGTAGGCTGGATAAAATCTTGTACGACTATAATCCCACACGTGATGGCAACCAAGCCGATTATTGGAAGAAACATTTTTGTTGGCCAACCGGCATCGTTGATGGCGCGCATTCCTTACCTAGCTCCTTCATCAGGCAGCATAATCTAGTTTCACCTGTGCTTGGAATTGTAACCCCTGTTTATCGTGCGGCGGGTTGCTTTTGACCTGACCGGTTTGCCTCCGACCATCGAAGAGATCGATCGTTTCGTCAACGACAAATCTCCCAGGGCTTTTGAGGAAATGGTGGATCGCTACCTGCAGTCGACTGCTTACGGGGAACAGATGGCACGACACTGGTTGGACCTGGCACGCTACGCCGACACGAACGGTTACCAGTATGATACGGAACGGACCCAGTGGGTTTGGCGAGACTGGGTGATCGCTGCTTACAACCGTAACCTGCCCTTTGACCAGTTCACGATTGAACAGTTGGCTGGTGACTTGTTACCCAAGGGGACGGCCCAGCAGCGACTGGCAACCGGTTTCAACCGGAACCATGGCATTACGATCGAGGGCGGCGTCATTGATGAAGAATATCGCGTGGAATACGTGATGGATCGCCTGGTGACCGTCGGTAGCGTCTGGATGGGACTTACCGTTGGCTGTGCCCGCTGTCATGAACACAAGTACGACCCGATTTCCCAGCAAGAGTTTTACGGACTGTTTGCCTTTTTTAACCAGGTGCCGGAGGGAGGTCGAGGTTATGCGCCCCAGGAAACGATTGCTTCGCCATTGGCCGAGCAGCAACAACGGGAGGTTAACCAGGAGATTGCCCGTTTGCGAGTTGAACTGGAAAAGCCTGTTGATAACGCTGTTGAAGTGGAGCAATGGGCTCGCAAAATCTCTTCCGGCGGGTATGGCTGGGGTGTTCTTGATCCAAGTTTCATGAAATCCAGTGGTGGTTCGAAATTCACCAAGCTGGCTGATCATTCGTTACTGGTTGGCGGTGCGAACCCGGGCCAGGATGTCTATGACATTCACGCGCGGACGGACCAGCGGGGATTGACCACGGTTCGGTTGCAGGCTCTGACGGATCCTTCCCTGCCAGGTGGCGGTCCAGGTCGCCATACCAACTCGAACTTCGTACTGAGTGAATTCGAATTGACCGTCGTTTCGGTCAAGAATCCCGAGCAATCCCAGGTGGTCAAGTTCAGCCAGGCGAGGGCAGAATACTCCCAGCGAAATTACGAGATTAAGAAAGCGATTGATGGAACTGTAGCCAACAATAACGGTTGGGCCGTGGATGGGCCGACACGTAAGAAACCGGTGGCAGCTATTTTCGTGGCCGCGGTATCGTTTGGTTATGAAGGTGGCAGCGAGTTGCGGTTTCGACTGCGGCATGAAGCCAGCTTTGGCACCCACGGAGTGGGGCGGGTGAGGCTGTCGGTGAGTTCAGCGGCTGCCGAGTCCCTGGGCTACGATGGTCCGCCTGTGGACATCGTGCGTATTGCATCCCTTGCCGCCACGGATCGCTCCGCGTCGGAGCAGCAGGAACTAACGGCCTACTACCAGCAACGTTACGGCAAGCAGAAGGTATTGATGGATCAAATTGCCGCCTTGGAACGGAGCAAGGCAACGGCATTTCCGGCCACGATGGTGATGAAGGATCTTGCCAAGCCGCGTGATACATTCATTCTTAACCGTGGCCAGTACAATGCGCCTGGCGAGAAAGTCTCGGCCTCGGTGCCAGCGATTTTTCCAGGCTTGCCGGCCGATGTGCCACGGAATCGCTTGGGACTGGCCCGCTGGCTAGTGGATCCTTCTCATCCCCTGACCGCCCGCGTGACAATCAACCGTTACTGGCAGCGTCTGTTTGGAGTCGGCCTGGTGAAGACATCGGAAGATTTTGGTGTGCAGGGTGAATTGCCCAGTCATCGAGAGCTGTTCGACTGGCTGGCTGCGGAGTTCATTAAGCAAGGGTGGGATATCAAGAAGGTTCATCGGTTGATTCTCACGTCGGCAACCTACCGGCAATCCTCCCATGTGGGATCAGCCGCCTATGCTGCGGATCCGGAAAACCGCCTGTTAGCCCGCGGTCCTCGGATGCGGCTGGCAGCGGAAGAAATTCGTGACAACGCGCTGGCGGTCAGTGGTTTGTTGGTGAAGCGTTTAGGCGGCAAGAGCGTCTATCCGTATCAGCCCAAGGGGCTCTGGATGGAATTGAATAATCGTCCTGGCTATTCCAGGCAATATCCACAAGGACAGGGAGAAGACCTTTACCGGCGCAGCCTGTACACGTTTTGGAAACGGACAGTCCCCTCACCGATGCTCAAGACATTTGACGCTCCGGAGCGCGAGTTCTGTACTTTGCAGCGGTCACGAACCAACACGCCCCTGCAATCCCTGTTGTTGCTTAATGGACCTCAGTTCATTGAAGCGGCCCGGCAATTAGCTGGTCGAGTGATGCGGGAAGGTGGTGATTCGGTTGAATCGCGAGTTGTTTTTAGCTTCCGCCTGGCGACCGGCAGGCGTCCGACGCAAGAAGAGTCGGTACTGATCAGGTCGGTTTACCAGTCGGAGTTAGTGCGATTTCGTGGTAACGAGGCAGCGGCCAGGAAACTCCTGCAGGTTGGGCAGGCCAGCCAGTTTTCTCAACTCGACATGGCCGAGCAGGCGGCTTGGACAAGTGTGACGCGAATGTTGTTGAATCTAGATGAAGCGATTACGAAGGGTTAAGCGATGAATCACCCCTGGTGGGAATCACGTCTGATCGAGAACCGACGGCAGTTCTTTCACCGCTCTAGCACCGGGCTCGGTGTGGCCGCGCTGGCTCACCTGTTGAACCAGGATCGAGACACGGTTGCTCAGCAACCGGGCGCTGCTGCTGGCAGCGGCGGTTTGCCTGGTATTCCGCATTTTGCACCGACGGCTAAGCGAGTCATCTACCTGCTACAGTCCGGGGCTCCTTCGCACGTCGATTTGTTTGACTACAAGCCGTCGCTGGAAAAGCTGCATATGCAAGAGTTGCCAGCCACCATTCGGGACGGACAACGGCTCACGGGCATGACGGCGGGCCAGAAGAAGTTTCCGGTCGTGAAGTCACCCTTTAAGTTCCGCCAGCATGGTGAATCGGGACTCTGGCTAAGTGACTTGTTGCCTCATTTGGGTGGCGTGGCCGACGATATTTGTGTGATTAAGTCGATGCACACCGAAGCGATCAATCACGATCCAGCGGTGACATTTTTCCAGTCGGGTCACCAGCAGCCCGGGCGACCGAGCCTGGGAGCCTGGCTCAGCTACGGACTGGGAAGTGAAACTGAAAATCTACCGGCCTTTGTCGTGATGCTAACTCGCAATACCTTTGGCCAGGCTCAGCCGCTCTACGATCGCTTGTGGGGAAGTGGCTTCCTGGCATCCAAGTACCAGGGAGTTAAGTTCCGCAGCCAGGGGGACCCCGTCCTGTACTTGAATGATCCCGCCGGTGGCAGCCTGGCCAGTCGGCGGTCGTGGTTAAATCAACTTGCCAAGCTCAATGTGTTACGCCTGAAAGAAATTGGTGATCCCGAGATTACCACTCGCATTGCGCAGTATGAAATGGCCTACCGGATGCAGACTTCGGTTCCCGAACTGGCGGACATTTCCGATGAACCAGAAAGCACCTTTAAGCTCTACGGCGAAGAGGCAAAGCAACCGGGATCTCACGCGGCGAATTGCCTGATGGCACGGCGCCTGGCCGAACGCGGAGTGCGTTTTATCCAGGTCTTCCACCGTGGCTGGGACCATCACAGTAATGCGGCTAAGAACCTGCCACTGCTTACCAGGGAGACCGACCAGGGATCGGCGGCCTTGATTGCTGATTTAAAGCAGCGCGATATGCTCAAGGATACGCTGGTTATCTGGGGCGGAGAATTTGGTCGTACTGTCTACGCGCAAGGAAATCCCAATGCATTTGGTCGCGACCATCACCCGCGTTGTTTTTCCCTCTGGATGGCCGGTGGCGGTGTGAAACCGGGGATAAGCTACGGCCAGACTGATGATTATTGCTATAACATCACGGAAAATCCGGTGCATGTGCATGACTTTCATGCCACGATTTTGAACTGCCTGGGCATCGATCATGAACGATTGACCTACCGCTTCCAAGGTCGGGATTATCGCTTAACCGATGTTCATGGCAACGTAGTCCACGACATATTAACCCGGGCACACGGGTAGTTGCCGGCCTGTCTGAAGAGCGTTTAATCAGGGCTGAGGTTGTCCTCCAGGGTTTGACAAAGCAGTTTGGCCAGACACTTGGCTGTTAACCGTCTCTATTTTCATATCCAAGACCAGGAACTGGTGGTCCTGGTCGGCCCTTCCGGGTGTGGAAAAACGACCACCTTGCGCTTGATTGCCCGGCTTGGAAGAGGCTGACAGTGGTGAGATCTTTATTGGCGGCCGATTCGACAGCAACGGGAATCGAAGTAACCGTAGTCTTGAGCCAACTGCTGGGCGCGGAAACCATCGTGGAAGTGGACTATGGCGCCGGACGGGTGTTTGCTCGTGTTGATAACCAGCAGCAGTTGGAAGCTCAGCAGCCGATGAGCCTCAGTGTGGATCCGCAACATATTCGTTTTTTTGATGCCAAGTCGCAGCTGGCCATGTAAGTAGCCATCGTCGATCCTGACGATCCGTGACTGCCATGATGAGGGGCCCCGCTCGGGGGTTGCACCGACCGAGGCGTGCGATAAGGTGGACATGCGCTGCGGATCGTTACAGTGACTTGCTTGATTTTGTTCAAGTGAGGCTTCTATTTTC
>JAYGDG010000193.1:0-19577 GCA_046583015.1 Pirellulaceae bacterium
AGCAACGTGAGAAGCACTGACAGGAGCCACCTGGAGACAGGGAGGATGGCTTGCTGAAGTTAGCCCGCAGGGACTTGAACCCCGACTTAGAGAACCAGAATCTCTCGTGCTACCAATTACACCACGGGCTAAGGATAGAAACGCAGGAAAAGGCATTTCAAACTGCAGGCATCCTACCCCTTTCGATGTCAGCGATCAACGGTGTCGTTGCTCATATTTTGTTTGGCCGGAATTTGTTTTCACGGATTAGCCGTTCTTTGTCTAAGCTTGGAGCTTGTTGGCTGAATTGCCCTGGTCGCAGCCCGACGGTTGGTTAAAAAAACAAGGATCGGTTTGGTTGACGATCTTGCTACTGCAACACTAGAATTCTCCATGGTATCGTGATTTTAAATTTTGCTCTTGATTTTGAACTGTGTCGGATGGATTGATGGCCTATTTAAGTGCTACTAACGGGCCGGTTTCTGGTCAGACGTTTGAATTGGATGCAACAACATCCTTGATCGGTCGGGGTGCGGACTGTGAAATCCAGATTGAGGATTATGCCGTTAGTCGTCAACACGCCAAGATCGTTGCGGAAGATGGGGTTTTTTACCTGGAAGATTTAAAAAGCCGCAATCGCACTTACTTGAACGATAAAGTCGTTGAACGCGACCGCCAACGACTGCGTGATAACGATCGTGTCACGGTTTGCGATGTTGTGTTTGTGTTTCATCAAACCGACGCCTCTAACGACGTTCTCAGTACGGGTACGGGAAGTGTCCCGGTGCTGTTTGATGTCCGCGAAGGCAGTGGCTCGACGATCATGTCCAAGCTGGAAGTGACGTCCAATCATGGTCAAGTGCAGTTGATTGCCAGCCCCGAGGTCAAACTGCATGCCCTGCTGGAGATCATGCACGCCTTGGGGAAAGCGATTTCACTGGACAATGCAGGACCGACGGTGTTGGACAGTTTGTTCAAGATTTTCGTTCAGGCAGATCGCGCATTTATCGGTTTGCGTGATGCTAGTGGCGTGCTGGTTCCCAGGTGGTGGAAAGCTCGGCGGGATGATTCCAACGATGCCATCCGACTAAGCCGTGCGATCGTCAATCGCGTGATGGAACTTAAGGAAGCGGTGATTTCGCAAGACGCCGTTTCTGACCAGCAGTTCGACGCCAGTCAGAGCATTGTGGATTTTCGAATTCGTTCCATGATGTGTGCGCCCCTGTTTGACAGCGAAGGTGAAGTGATCGGCGTTCTTCAGGTGGATACCATTGATCGGCAGAAACAGTTCAAGCAAGAGGACCTGGATGTCTTAGTTTGCGTTGCCACGCAGGCTGGGATTGCCATTGATAACGCCAACTTACATGAAGAAGCGTTGATTCAGCGGGAAGTGCAACGTGACCTGGAGTTGGCTCACGAAGTGCAACGTGATTTCTTGCCAGACGTTCAACCAGAATTACCGGGTTTTTTGTTCTACGATTACTACCAGCCGGCGAATCATGTTGGTGGCGACTACTACGATTACGTTACACTGCCTGATAAACGCATTGCTGTGATTGTTGCGGACGTGGTCGGCCATGGAGTGGCAGCGGCTCTCTTGATGGCCAAGTTCTCAGCAGAGATGCGATTTTCGCTGGCGGTTGAATCTCGCCCTGACCGGGCAGTTCGGTTGCTTAACGAACGATTCAGTCGGACGCAGCAGCGCGGTTTTGTGACAATGATCATGACGGTCATTGATCCTCAAACCAACGAAGTGACCATTGTGAATGCGGGCCATATGCCCCCGGTCTGGCGACACAGCGATGGAACAATTGATGAGCCGGGTAGTGAACGGTCAGGGATACCTATTGGTATCGAAGAAACGGTCAAGTACGAACAGACAACGATCCAGTTGGAACCCGCTGAATTGCTGGTGCTCTATACCGATGGAATGAATGAAGCCTGCAATCCTAAAGACGAGCAGTTTGGAATTGACCGTCTCAAGAAGGTGGTTTCAAAAACAGGTGACGTTCCGTCCGATTTGGGCACTGCTTTGGTGGAAACGTTAGAGAAATTTCGGCAGAAAGCAGTACAAGAAGACGATATGTGCCTGGTGGTGTTCGGCCGTTCCCCAAAGGCCTAAACTGCCAAATACTGGACTTCTTGTCAGCGGTTCAAGATGCTCAGCAGTCGGCATCGCCGAGGAGCTTTCCGTACGGCCCCCGGAACATCGGAGGGAGAGGCGATGGGCGCGGGTTGGATCCAGACATTCGCAAAGCGGACTGGATTTCCATGATGCTGCAGATGGATTGGTAAAGCTTCAGGGCCTTCCGGTTTTCCGGCTCCCGTTTTGTTCGTGATCTCTTGTTGATCGTGAATTGGGAAACCATTGTGATAGACAGTGATCACGGCGTTTGCCGTTTTCTTGTTTTCTTTGTCCCATCTCGTCGCTTTGAAATAGATGTCATACGTTTGCCAGCTGAGCGGCGGAAGACACATGTTGACTGCTGGTGGACGCTGGCGGTAGAGGCCGCCACATTCATTGTGCTCTCCCTTGAGCCCGAATGAATCCAGGATCTGCACTTCGTAACGGCGCTGAATGTAAACACCGCTATTGCCACGCCCTTGTCCCCGTGCATACGGCATGTAAGGAGTGCGGAATTCCAGGTGCAGGTGAAAATCCTTGACGGCCAGTTTCGTCGTGGTGCCCGTCATCAAGAGACCGTCCTCGGTTATGCGTCCGTTTTCAAACTGCTCAGCATCCTGTCCGTTGAACAGGATCACGGCGTCCCGCGGAGGCCGGGCATGTAACGTGCGACTGGCTCGATGGATTTTGTGCAGAGATCCCAGGAACTGTTCTTCTGTTGAGAAAACCAGTGCCAGCGGCCCCTTCAGGTGAACTTGATATTTACCTGAATCCAGGATGAGAGTCACGTCTGTAACGCTTTCTGAGCGACTGCCACTAAGGGAAACCTGGTCTTCACCATTCCAGCCGTAGCCGGGAAGTCCCCCAGGATAGGCGACTCCCTCGAACTGTCCATCTCCGAGGGCCACGACCTGCAGCCCCAGTCCCACTCGCGATCGACGCCGGAAACCCAGGTCTCCAAGATATTCCCCCTGAACGTAAAAATCTTGGTCTGCTTTGCTCACGTCAGTAATGGCCAGTTTTTGCTGGTTGGCCTCTTGGGCACTTAGCGGGCTGCTCCAGGAAAAGAAAATAGCGGAGCAGATGAAACAACCCAGCAACGGTTTGTTAGCAACGGTCATCGGGGAATGTCCTTTTGAAAGAGAACCTTGATCCTCCTAGCTTGATTCGAGACGTGTGACTTGGCAAGAGGTCCGGTCGCTGCTTTGGTTGGAACCGGAGAAATTATCTGGGAACGTTGCGGCCGGTTATGAGAGGTAGTTATGCCGCAAGTCGTGCAGGTCTTTGAGGATTGGTTTTGGCTTGCCATTCACGTCAAACAGCCCAGCTCCCGGTTGTGAGCCGCTCTTGGGGTCCACGAGTTGGTTCCAGATAAGTGCCTGAACGGCGGGTTTGGAAGCCAGCACGGTGAGAATGTTACGGGATCGTGAGGTCAAAGAGACCGTATCATCGCTGTTGGACATGCTACTGGTGTCTTCGTTGGCTTCGGCAGGTAATTCAGAGATGCTGAGGTAAATCACCAGGGGTAGGCCCAGGTGGCTCCAGCGGTCAATGTGTTGACTTAATTCCAACAGGTCGCGAGGCAAGGTGTTCTCGTCATGGTATCCCCAGTTGATTTCCAGGCCGATGCCATTGATTCCCAAGTCGCTACGAACGAGTGTGTCGGCGAATGTCATGGGAGACATGTCCCTGGTACTTTGAGCCAGGTACTCTCCCCAGGGCTGGCTGACGGTAAAAATCAGCGGTGTCTTGGTGTCGTGCTGTCGAATGGTTTCAATGGTACTGACCGCCATGTGCAATAACTGTTCCTCGGACAGCGAAAGACAATTATCGACATTCAAGTTGGCGATAGAATTCCAGATGTCGACATCATCTGAAAACCGCTTGACCACCTCCCGGACATAATCCGTGTAGTAACTTTGGATGGCGGAAAAGTCATCTTCCCACAAGTAGATCCAGTCAGGTACGTTATCCTGGTTCAGTTGTACGAGCGGGCCTGCGATCACTTTCATCTCTTTGCGTCGGCACCATTGGATTTGTTTGTCCAGGGCGTCCCAACGGTATTGGCCCGCATCGGTAGAAATGCGTTTCCAGGGCATGCTCACACTCATGCTGTTAAACGTCGAGGACAACGACTTGCGAACTCGTTGTCGCAATTGCTTGCTTTCGCAGCGGGCAGCCCATAAGGTGGGTAATTTCGCGATTTGTTGCTGACGACTGTTTAGCAGAAAGCGTGCCCGCTGCAGGCCGAAATCTTCTGCACCCTGAATGCTGTGGGTAAGACTCTCTTCCGCCCACTTTGCTGCTTGACCAGGCATGTGCTGAGACGTTGCAGCGCGAATGAACAACTGCTGGGCCAGGTCCCTTTCCTCGATGATTGACGAAGGGACCTCCCAGCCACTGAGCGAAGCAAAGGAGACGGAGTTGCGCAGGCGATTAAGTGTGCCCCGCGCCAATTCAACTTCCAACTGGTAAGCTTCCGGGCGTTGCATCAGGCTGGTCGATGTGATGACCAGCTGCCCATGGCCAGGTACGAACCAGGGGATATTTAAGTTGCCGGCTTCGTCACTTGGCCGGTCTACGATCAGACTGTTATTCTCCATTCGTGACTGGCATTCCCACGGTATGCCTTCGAGGCTGGAGCAATAGGTTCGCTTAACCACTTCTGGCGTCATGCGTTCGGGCCTGGGTGTTACAAATCGCATCTGGCCCATGAGCACATTCCAGGATATTGAGGAGAAAATAGGGAGTGATCGAGTTGAACAATAGTTTGAATACCTAGATTCTACAGTTCTGGCAGTTGACGGCTACCGCTGGCGAGTTTCCAGGGGGCGATCCAGGAAAGCGAGTTTAGCTAAGCCAACACAATGGTTCAACTTAACTCCACCGCTCGCAGGCAGTTTCTAACAGGTCTGCGGCCCGCGGGTAGGCACTTGGAACAACGCCGAGTATACTCGCGACAACCAGCCACAACCGTCGAAGCCATGATACGACGATCTCATCCCAGGGGATTGAGGGCAAGTGACTTCGGCTCTTGGTTGACGATCATTGAAACTGTGCTAATCGGAATACATGGCCGTTGTATAAGGAGATCCTCATATGGTCACACCTGTCTTAGAAACAAAACTTGCAGATTTTCCAGTACGGCGCGGTAAGGTTCGGGACATTTACGATTTGGACGAGCAACTACTCTTAGTTAGCACGGATCGAATCAGTGCCTTTGACTGGGTTTTGCCGACAGGCATTCCCGACAAGGGCCGTGTCTTGACCCAGTTTAGCGTTTTCTGGTTTGGTCACCTGGATGTGCCAAATCATATGCTCACGACGGACCTGGCCGAAGTTGATTTACCAGCAGATACCGATCTGGGTATGCTCGAGGGACGTTCGATGCTGGTACGAAAAGCAAATGTTGTTCCGATCGAATGCGTGGTGCGAGGTTATCTGGATGGATCCGGCTGGCGCGAGTACCAGCAGACGGGAGAAGTTTGCGGCATTCAACTGCCGACTGGTTTGCAACAGGGTGCTCAGTTGGAACAGCCGATTTTTACCCCGGCCACGAAAGAAGAGACGGGGCATGATATTAATATTTCTTTTGAGCGGATGGTAGAGATCGTTGGAAAAGAAACATCCGAAGAACTTCGGCAGCGCAGTCTTGATTTGTATGCGAGTGGCTCTCAATACGCACGAGAGAAAGGCATTATTATTGCCGACACGAAGTTTGAATGGGGGCGTTTCGACGACTCGCTTATCTTGATTGATGAAGTGTTGACGCCAGACAGTTCTCGTTTTTGGCCACTGGATTCTTACCGAGAAGGTCAGGCCCAACCGTCGTTTGACAAGCAGTTTATCAGAGACTGGTTGTCCGAGACGGATTGGGATAAAGACAGCCCACCACCGGCCTTGCCGGATGAGATTGTGCAACAGACACGTGCGAAGTATATCGAGGCATACGAGATCATCACCGGTGAGTCGTTCGCCTGGAAATAAAACTTCTGATCCAGGTCCGGAAGCTGATTATGGGGCCGGGTCTGGATTTGTGGACTCGATCACTTTGGTAACCTCTGCGAGCTGGCTGCGAAGCTGATTGCCGCGGAGCTGCGGTGAATCTGCAAACTGATACATCTGCTTGGCCTCCGTCCTTTGGCCAAGCGCTTCGTAACAGCGTCCCAGGTTGTAGTGCGCTCCCTGGAAAAATGGATTGTCGGCGCCATCGTCGAGGGTTCGTTGCAGCCAGCTGATGGCCACCTCGTAGTTCCCCTGTTCTAACTGGATAAGTCCCAGCCAGTAGCTGGCATATTGCTTAATGGCTCTGTATTCCTGCTGAGCATTGGCAAGTCGCTGTTGCCATTGGCTGGCTGATTCCTCCGGGTGCTGCTGGAGTTGGAGTGCTTCCTGGAGGTTCGTTGCCGTCTTGATGGCAGTAATTTCCTTTTCACTCAGACGAGCACTCATCAACAGTGGTTTGGCCCCCGGGGTTTCCGATTGACCTTTTTCCGCAGACTGACTGTCAAATTGCCCGTGAACATAACGTTGTCTCGCGATTGTAAGGGGGCTTCTTAGGTCCGGGCGAAAAAGTTGTTCCTGCATCCGATAACGGGTTTCCGTAGCAACCGGGGGATCGGTCGTCTGCTTATTACGTTCACGGCCATCGGCGTACAGAAGTGTTTCTAACGGCACATTCCATAACTTGGTCGTGTTGATTCCATGCTTGTCTCGCAATTGTTTACCGACCCTGTCGGGAATGACCGTTAAGACCATTTGCTGACCACCAGTCAGTTGCTTTTGCAGCATTAGCATCCGTTGCGAGAGGGCGAACGGGGAAGCATCAACGAGCCCAATGACTCGTTGCAAATCAGCTGGTTGAACGCGATAGGGTTGTTCTGCTGCGGGCGCCAGGCGGGTCAAGATCTCGGGATCTTCGCGCAGTTGTTGCATGGTGGCCAACTGCCCGCTCTGGGTCAGCAGGGGGAGGCCTAGTTGCGGGTCAAACAGATAGAGTTGATCATTGAGCATCACCGCTGGCAGCCAGGGGATTGGCTGTCCAGCAGAAGTATGCTGAATCGCCAGCATGACCACTTCAATTCTCTGTTGGCGGGCAAGCAGAATAAAAAGCCGGGCCCGCTGCCAGGCGTCACCGTGTCCGTAGAGGATCGTCTCCCGGGGCGTTAGCGTGTATCCAGGCCCGATGGTACCCTCGTAGGCCAAGTTCCATGAATGGTCCAGGTTCTCCTGCGAGGGGTCTGGAAGCGGATCGAGTTGCACGTTGCGAATGGTCCAGTCAAAGAGCTTGGCTGCCAGCAACAGTTTCTCTCGCTGCTGGGAGTTGATGGAATCGGGAATGAATTGTTTCGATATTTCCAAATGCGGCGCCTCCGCTGTTCGGTTTACCCAGTTGGATATATCACGGAGCCAACTGCATCGATGGATATGATCAACGTCAACGTAGAGGAACTTCTTTTCCTGGACAGTGCCGACAAAACGAATGTCTCGAAGTCGTCGTGGCAAGCCGTCAATCAAGGAAGAACGATTCCATTGATCGTCAGCAGACTTGGGAGCAATCCAGCGATTTAGGTAGTAAACCGTCAGGTCAACAACCTGCTCTTGATCGAAGTCGTCCAGCGAATTGATGTATTGTAGAGCTTCATCCAGATCGTCTTGTGGTGACCGTAATGCAACCGACTGAGGATCGGGGCCCTCGATTTGCTTACGGCAGCCAGCCGGCAAGCTGAGGGCAGCGATCAGGAGCCAAAAGCAGCAGCACCGCTGACCGATTGCTGAAGAAGCAACTGTCGAAGTGGACACGGTTTGTTTCAATCGCCAACTGAGCTTCACGAAAAGTCCTCCACAGTCTTACGGAGTTTTAATAGACGTTTGACAAGTGATGGAAGTTGCTCAAGGGGGACCATGTTAGCGCCATCACTGGGACTTGTTTCAGGTTGAGGATGTGTCTCCATGAACAGCCCGTCAATACCAATTGCAACGGCGGCCCGAGCCAATGGTTCAACCATCAGGTGATTTCCGCCAGTGGCTCCATCTAGACCGCCAGGTTCCTGTACGCTGTGCGTGGCATCGAAGATGACAGGAATTCCTAGATTATGCAGTTCAGGTAGTGCCTGCATATCGTTAACGAGTCTGCCGTAACCAAAAAATGTCCCGCGTTCGCAAACCAACACATCCTGGCAACCACTAGCGGCTAACTTCTCGATGACATGTCCCATGTCGCGCGGAGCCAGGAATTGTCCTTTTTTTACGTTGACTGCTTTACCAGTCTGAGCTGCGGCAACCAGTAGATCTGTTTGGCGAGCCAGGAAGGCCGGGATTTGCAGCAACTCACAGACTTCAGCGACGGTTGCTGCCTGAGACGGCTCGTGAATGTCGGTGGTCACCGGTAAGCCCGTCTGTTGGCGCACCTGGTCTAGCATCTGCAGGCCTTCTTGTAAGCCAGGGCCACGGTAGGCATCGAGTCGTGTGCGGTTTGCCTTGTCGAAGGACGCTTTGAAAACCAGTTGTACATCCAGGGAACTCAATCCTTCCTGGAGCGTTTCAGCGATCTCGAGGGCCAGCGTTTCACTCTCCAACACGCAGGGGCCGGCAATCAATAGCAGCGGTGCACCTGGTCCGCAGCGGTAGCTGCCAATCTGCACAGGGTTGTTTGTCTTGGTGGGGGTATTCATGCCCGCTGGGTTCGCTCATTGGGGATCGAAGATCAGTCAGTTTTGGGGCCCACAGCGATGTCGCCCATAAAGTGTGTACGAAGTAGCGCAGCACATCCTCGTACGAGCTCTAGCCTACCCGAGTTCAGGGGTTTTCGGAAACCCATGTTTGGCTGCCCATGCTGAAGTAGCCAGCAGGTTTAATCGGCCGGGCAAGATTTCGATGTCCAGAGGCAGAAACCCGGCTGGATCACCGTCAAGTTGAACCGGTACCGGCTGGTCAGATTCCAGGCGAACCTTGCGAACCCGTTTCCTCTGGCAGTCGGGCCAGGACGTACAATCGCCGGCAAAAATGCCACTTAGATAACGCAGGCCTTGCCAGAATGACCCGTATTTAAAAGTGCACAAATCAAGTAGCCCGTCGCAACCGTCTGCATCCGGCGCCAAGGGTAACCCAAACGCATAACGTGGCAAGTTGAACAGAAAAACCCAGCGAGCTGATTCGACCGTGGCGCTGAGAACTGAATCACTGGAAGATTCTGGGAAGAGGATCCGAATGTCGGGATAGGCATATGAGCGAATCGATTGCCAGATCGGCTTGAGGTAGGAGAGATGGTGAATGTGACCGGTTCGTGAGGCATGCAACTGGTGGATCACATTAGCGTCAAATCCACAGCCGACCATCAAAAGAAAAATTCGCTCGCCCGCCTTGCCTGCATCCAGTTGAATTGGTCGACCGTGGCGGATGAGATTGGCTGTGGCCAGCGGATCTGCCGTGAGATCCAGATACTTGCCTAATAGGTTCTCGGTTCCGAGTGGGAAAATAGTGATCGGTACCGTTGGCGGGGTATGGTTTGTAACGAGTGCCACGGTGCCATCTCCACCGGCCGCGATAACCGTTCGCAGTCGGCCAGTTCGATAAGCAGCTTCGATACCAGGTGCCAGTTGATCGATCTGGGAAATCTGGATCAACTCGAAGCCCGCCCGCTCGAGTTCCTTGCTGAGTTGCTGGAGCCGTGCGGCTCCCGAACTTGCACCGGCATTTGGGTTGGCAGAAATGAGGATCAGGTTCTGCTGGTCCGGTGGCAACAGGCGGGCAAGAGGGGAAGCTGTTTCTGCCATGTCGTTTCCCAGGATAGCCCTCTCGCACAATTCAACTCAGAAGACTGCTACGGATGACTGGCAGGCAGTTTAACCCAGATCCAGTAACAGAAGCAGGGGTTTTGTCCGCTACAGCGAGATGTTGCATTTTAGTTCAGGAGCAGTGTAGCAATGTATGAATCTAAGACAGGCTTGCCAGCGCTGGTCCGTGAACCATCTCAGGTTGCGGTCTTTAAGCGTGAGCATAACTGTCTATCTCCGGGTAGTTTACAGCATCTCGAAAAAACTTCCTGGTACTTGGAAGCGATTGGCACAGAGAGTGCTTTGTATGGGGAACCAATGAAATGGATGAGCGTCGCGACGTTGTCGCGGCGTTCATTAACCCGCGGGTCCCGAATGTTGGGTGTCAAACGGTTGCCTTGCCCCTGGCCGTTGGACAACGCCAACGCGTGTTTGGCACATTCGGGACCCGTAGTTTTTTCTTGCCCGCGGCAGTTCCAGTTTGGGACGTCTCTCTCGGGTTTTTTGCAGTCCTGATAAGCTGCTTGTTTCGAGTGGCTGGGACAGGTCACCTATTGACGATAAGTATTGCTTTATCTAGGTTTAGGGTTTCTCAGCGCGGCAGGGGGAAATCCATCAGGCCAGCGTAGCTTCAATTGGCAGAGCACCGCATTCGTAATGCGGGGGTTGCGGGTTCGACTCCCGCCGCTGGCTCTTGTAGCCGGGGCGGTGTCTATCTATTGAGCGCGCTCGCTGGAAGGTGAAATGTTACTGGTTGACGAGTGTTTGTGATGGTTTGTTGAAACGAAGGAGATCGTTTTGGACTTCAACGAGATGGCAGATACAGCAGAGGTAGATCTGCGCGAAACCGTTCTTTCTAACAGTTCCTTTGGACCGACCGAGATTCGCCAGTTGAGTGAATCTGTTTCAGCGGATTTTTCTTGCTTTGCAATCTTGCGAGATGCGGTCGCTGAGCTGGAGGTTCGTGAGGAGCGAAGTCCGGCAACTGCGGTTCGACTGGGTGTTTGTTATTATCTGCTGGGTCGCTTTGACCGGGCGCTGGAGACATTGTCCAATTCTGATGGTGGGGCGCTGGCTCATTTCTTTATGGGTAAGACTTATTTCGCCCAGGGTAACTATCGCCAGGCCATTGGTTGTTACGAAGCCGCTCAGGGTGCTGGTTATGATGCCGATACCTGTGTGCTGGGCAAAGCGGAAGCTTTGCGTTACGCGGGGGAGCCGGAATCTGGCATGTCACTGCTTGATGGATTGTTTGGTCCGGTTGAGCAGACAGCCGAATACTTGTATCAACGGGCAGCCACGGTAGCGGCCTTGCGAGGCAATGTTGAGGAACAGGTTGCCCTTTACGAACGAGCGCTGGAAGCCGACCCCAGCCATCCAGGAGTTTTGTTTGGCTTGGCTCTTGAGAATGATCGCTGTGGCAATGATGAACTGGCACTGAACTACTACCGACGGGCAGCTGATGGTTTTCCCAGTCACGTGGGAGTATTGCTCAACCTGGGAGTTCTCTCCGAGGATAATCAGGATTTTGAATCTGCACAGCAATGTTACAACAGGATTTTAGAGGTCCAGCCGACACACAGCAAAGCGACGATGTACCTCAAAGATGCAGTGGCTTCAGATGACCAGTTCTTTGACCTGGAAGCGGAGAAAGCGAGTGATCGTCTGGCCCAGGTGCTAAACGTTCCCGTGACGGATTTTGAATTGTCCGTTCGCAGTCGTAATTGCTTGCAGAAAATGGGCATTATGACCCTCGGTGATTTGGCGAGAACTACCGAACAGACGCTGCTGAGCAGTAAAAACTTTGGCGAAACTTCGCTCGTTGAGATCAATGAAATGCTTAGCTCCAAAGGGCTGGAACTGGGACAGTTTGCCGAAGAGGGCATGGAAGCGGAGCCCGAAGTCGATATTTCCCACTTGCCACCGGATCAACAGACCATCTTGGACAGGCCCATCTCGGACTTGAACCTTTCTGTTCGAGCTCGTAAGTGCATGGTCCGGTTGCGTATGAATACCATTGGTGAGTTGATTCGCAGGACTGGGGATGATCTTCTGGAGAGCAAGAACTTTGGTGTCACGAGTCTTAACGAGGTCCGTGAAAAACTAGTCTTGTTCGATCTGAAATTGCGGGGCGACTAGTCCGCTGGCAGTTTGCGAATTCTCATTGGGTGCTCTGATTTGGCTGGTCGTCAATGAACTCACCATCTTTTGGCTTTGAGGTTCTACACCAGGATCAGCGCAGCGCCGCTCGTCGCAGCCTGCTGACAACTCGCCGTGGCACCGTCCAGTGTCCCACCTTCATGCCGGTAGGTACGCAAGGTACCGTCAAAGGACTGACCATTGACCAGGTTCTGGCAACCGGTGCCGAAATGGTCCTGGGCAACACTTATCACCTGGCGTTGAGGCCATCGGTAGCCGTCGTTCAGCAGTTAGGGGGCCTGCACACCATGATGGGCTGGCAAGGGCCAATCCTGACCGATAGCGGCGGTTTCCAGCTCTATAGTCTGGCACAGCGTGTCGAAGTGGCTGAAGAGGGAGTCGTCTTTCGGTCACATGTCGACGGCAGCCCGTTGGAGATGACCCCCGAGAGTTGCATGCAGTTGCAGCGTGAGTTGGGCAGTGATATTGCCATGGTGCTTGATCATGTGGTTGCCTTGCCTGCGGAAGCGGATTTGGTTCAAGAAGCTTGTGAGCGGAGTGTGCGCTGGGCCGCTCGTTGCCAGGCGTCAATGGATCCGCATGAACAAACGCAATTTGCGATCGTGCAAGGAGGACTTGATCAATCACTGCGGCGCTGGTGTACGGAACAACTGGTTGACTTGGATTTCCCCGGATTTGCTGTCGGTGGATTAAGCGTGGGGGAGACCGCTGAGCAGATGTACCGAGTTCTCGACGTGGTCGAGCCGATCCTGCCAGCTGACCGACCGCGGTATTTAATGGGAGTTGGCAAGCCTCAGGACATTCTGGAAGCGGTTCAGCGGGGTATTGATATGTTCGATTGCGTGATGCCCACACGCAATGGTCGCAATGCCCTGGCGTTTACGGATACAGGCGCCATTCGGTTGCGAAATCGGCAATATCAGCGGTCCTCAGAGCCCTTGGAGGCGAATTGTCCTTGCCTGGCTTGTCGTCACAGTCGCGGTTATCTGCGACATCTCTTCATGGCTGGCGAGATGCTCGGTCCCGTGCTGGTTTCCATCCATAATCTGACTTACTATCAACGCTTGATGGCTGACATTCGCACTGCCATCGAGGCAGATCGACTGGTTGAGTTGGCAGAAGAAAAATATCAGGGCTGGGGGTGATCTTGCCCCTTTGCGGCCATCCATTTAAGATACCGAGACGAGGTTTTACCGACCCACAGGGTCGGTTTGGGTTTGTCAGGCTAGATCGCTTTGCTCCGACAGGTGCGTTGTTCGTAACCGGTTGGTGCCAGGCCAAGCCCCGAACACTTAGTTGCCGATGGGACTGTCGGTTGGCTGGCGTGTGTTGAGGCGACATATTAATAGGGCGCAGGTGATGGCAAAATTATTGATAGTACTCAGCCTGTTGTGGGCTCAAGCGGATGACGCCCAGCAGCCGGCTGTCGCTCCCGCTGCAGAAGCTGCTAACGGGCAACCGGATGGTAATAAAGCTGCCGAAGCAGCCAATGACGGCGCAGCTGGCGGCCAAGACGGTGGTGAGGGCCAAGAGACTGAAGCTAAAGATAAACAGGCGGCTGAGGGAAAGAACAAGGAACAACCAGCGAAGAAAGGTGTTGGTATCGGCGGAATGTTGATGCCCATGGTGTTGATCTTTGGCCTTTTCTACATGATGTTCATTCTTCCCGACAGGAAGAAACGGGCAAATCTCAAACAACAGTTAGACGAGTTAAGTACGAATGACCGAGTCGTTACCATCGGAGGTATTTTGGGTACCGTGGCACGTGTGAATAAAGATGCTGAGGAAGTCACGTTGATATTGGATGAGTCGAACAACACTCGCATGAAAATTGTCCGCAGTGCAATTCGACAGATCCTCAGGGACGAGGACCCCGGGAAATAGAGTGTCTTGTCCAAAAGGCTGGTACTGTTAGTTTATTAATCAACCCCCTCTTTTTTGAGGTCAGAAAGCTGCTTTTATGTCATCATTCTTCGATATAACGAATTTTCTTTTCGGGCAGGCAACTCCCATGGGTAGTTGGAGCAAACTCGGTTTGTTGGCCTGCATGGCGGTGACGGCCTTTGTTTCTCGGATCGTGGCCAGGAAACTGGCAGAGCAGTTGCGGCGACCGGAGATGGCCGGGCAATGGACCATGTATTTGATGCTGCTCAGTGTGACGGCTGTATTCACTTCTTGGATGGGTTGGATTGTTGATTTGTGGCCTCTCTGGGCAGTCATCGTCGTCGGTATCGGGGGCTATTTGATGGCGCCGCAATTGCCCGATTCAATCAGTGTGCGTCAGAAGGGCTGGTATTGCACCTTGGCCCTGGTGCTCGCGGCAGTGGGTGCCATCTTCATCGTCCCGAGTGACTATGAGAACAAACCAGGGGTCATAACGATGGTCGTGTTGTTGCTGTCGGTTTGTGTTCCTTACTTGTTTGCCAAGCTGCTGGGAGAACGGTTGCGGGCACCGGAGTTCGTTTGGCGAGTGACGTTCGTCCTCACCACCGTCTGTGTCGCTGTCTTTGTGGTGATGCCGAAACCGGCTGAGTACGGTGTTGGCTGGCCACCCAAGTACGGAGTTGATTTGCAGGGTGGCGTAAACCTGATTTATCAGTTTGAGATGGATCCTGGTGGCGGATCAGACGGCGGGCGACCCATGACTCGTAGCGAGATTCAGAGCGCGCTGGTTGGGGAATTGAGTAAACGCATCAACCCCAGCGGAACCAGCGATATCGTGGTTCGACCCTACGGTACCTCGCAGATTGAGATTATCGTACCGGAGGTGAACCAGGACGAAGTGTTCGTGATCAAGAGGTTGATTACGACTGCCGGTTCCTTGGAGTTTCGGATTGTCGCTAATAATCGTCAGCATTCGTTGCTGGTGACAGACCTGGTGAAGGACCCGCGCAATAAGCAACAGGATATTGTTTATGATTTTGATGAGGACGGAGGGAAGACGGAATACGGTCGCTGGGCGCAGGTGGCTCGCGAAGATGTTGAAGTCGAAGGGAAAATCCGTCGGTTTAAGTACAACCCAGTGGGCGACGTTATCCGGGATATTGATACGCGGGATTTGTTGACGCTGGGGCCAGACGTGACGCTCAGTGACTCACCCGAGACTGCCTTGGCTGAATATCTTGATCAAGAAGGGATTCGGGATATTGAAGTGCTGGTTTACACGGGAGCCGATGATCCACTGGTGACTGGTGACGGTTTGGGAGCGGTCAGTGCGGGCTACGAGAACCTCAACCCGATGGTTAATTTCAGCTTGAAGCAGGCCAAGGGGGCAGCGAGCAAGTTTGCTAAGCTGACGTTTCGCAACCAGCCTGAAAAAGACACCAATCGAACCTCTAAGCTGGGGATTTTGCTCGATGGAAAACTGCTTTCCGCTCCTTCAATACAATCTCAAATCACCGGTCGTGGTCAAATTACCGGCAAGTTTACCCAGGAAGAGGTTGATTTCCTGGTGGAGATCTTGCGTGCTGGTAAGTTGTCGACCGTGTTGCAGAAAGAACCGATCAGTGAGAACACCATGGGGGCTGAGTTGGGACAGTCCACGATCAACAAAGGAAAGTGGGCCATTCAACTGTCGTTGGTTTGTGTCCTTGCCTTTGTCTGGTTTTACTACCGCTTTGCAGGCCTGGTGGCTTGCCTGGCTTTGATCTTAAACCTGCTGCTAGTGTTGGCCTTTATGATCCTGATCAAGGCTGCCTTCACCTTGCCAGGGTTGGCTGGATTGATTTTAACGGTCGGTATGTCCGTCGATGCCAACGTCCTTATCTTTGAACGTATCCGGGAAGAACTGGGGCGTGGTGCCCGCTTGCGGATGGCAATTCGTAACGGTTTTTCTCGCGCTACGACTACGATCGTGGATGCGAACCTGACCACCCTGATCACGGCGATTGTCCTCTATGCAATTGGTACGGACCAGATTCGAGGTTTTGCCGTCACGCTGATTCTTGGCATCTTGATGAGTATGTATACGGCCATTTTTTGTTCCCGGATTGTTTTTGAACTGGCTGAACGTACCCGCAATTTTACGAGTCTCAGGATGCGTCGTATCGTCGGTGAGACGAAAATTGACTTTGTCGGCAAACGGTTGTGGGCAGGAGTTTTGTCACTCGTGCTAATCGCTGCAGGATTGTCCGCTGTTTGGGCACGAGGAGAAGATATCTTCGATATCGACTTCCTGGGCGGGACGGCGCTTACCATGCAACTGAAAAACGGGCTTTCTGTTGATGAGATGGAGGAAGAATGCAGAAAGGCTTTTGTGACGCGGCGAATCGACAATGGGAAGCTGATAAAAGGCACCAAGAAGGGAGCTAAGGTTCACTATACGCTCAATGCACTGGAGATTGATGGGATCCCCAAGGAGACGGTTTGGAAACTTGTGACTTCCGTCCCCAAGTCACAGGATTTGCAGGATCTTGTCCAGGAAAAATTCGCTGGCAAGCTGATGTCCTACTCGGTCACGGTAAGAGCGGTACGACCTGTGCTCGATGACTCGGAGCCTCCAACAGAGTCTCCAATAGAGACACCACCCTCAGGGGCCGCTGGGCCGAGTCGTCAAGATCAGTTGGCGGGACCATTCTTTGTTTCGGTAACCGACGAGCAAGAGGAAAAAACTGGAGCCCAAGTAGCACCGGAACAGGCCGACGAGAAAGAGTCGGGCGATAAGAAGTCACCCCCAGCCGATCCTCCGCAGTTACCAGTGCTGCCGGATGCCGAGGAGTCAACTCCAGCAGCAGTGCCTGCTCTTGCGCGGACAGCCGTCGAG
This sequence comes from Pirellulaceae bacterium, assembly GCA_046583015.1. Lineage (GTDB taxonomy): Bacteria > Planctomycetota > Planctomycetia > Pirellulales > Pirellulaceae > JAZADA01. Next base: position 16,802 of record JAYGDG010000193.1, read on the forward strand.
CTTGTGTTTGGAGAACCCGCTGTAGCAGGAACCGATACGGAAACTGCCGCCAAACCCGGGAGTGACGGGATGGCTGGATTCACGTTGCATGACAAAATCAAATCGGCCGCCGAGAAAATGACCGAGCCGATCACGCTCAGTGACTCAGCTATCGCGGTGAGGCCATTGGATAAAGACCGTGATCCAAAATGGAATATTGAGAGTGGAGCACGGTATCATGAGTGGGAAGTAACGCTGAATCAAGATCAACAGGTCACGGAGCGGATCTTACAGCAATTGGAAGACGATTTAGCAAATACGCCGGTCTTTCATTCCTCCAATACGATTGGGGGCAAGGTTGCCGGAGACACGCAGCGATTAGCGATTTTTGCCATGCTAACCAGCTTGCTGGGAATCATCGGCTATATCTGGATTCGTTTCCAACGGGTTGTTTACGGCTTGGCGGCGGTGATAGCACTAATCCATGATGTACTGATTACCCTGGGTGCGATTGCGTTGAGTTTTTATCTGGCCGATAGTTTGGGTTTTCTGAAGATCGAAGAGTTTAGTATCAGTTTGCCTATCGTGGCCGCCTTCCTCACGATTATTGGCTACTCATTGAATGATACGATTGTCGTCTTTGATCGGATACGAGAAGTGCGCGGTAAGAGTCCCGATTTGACGGAAGCGATGATTAATCAGAGTATCAATCAGACGTTGAGTCGAACCGTGCTGACCTCTTTGACGACCTTGATCGTGGTCGCGATTCTCTACTGGTTTGGCGGACAGGGGATTCACGGGTTTGCCTATGCCCTGGTCGTCGGTGTGATTGTCGGTACCTATAGCTCCGTTTTTGTTGCTTCTCCGGCGCTCTTGTGGTTAAGCAAATCGCGTTCGTAGTGGGCCCTGGTGACCGATAATAGCAGGGCAGCTTATCAGCTGAGTTGACGCCGCTTTTTCTAGCGATCTGGGCCTCTTATCCAACACCTTCTCAAGTGTTTGCTCGGTTTAAGCCGATAGCGATCTAAGGCAAACTCTCCGGGTCCTTTGTGTGTTGGCCGGAGACCCCTCTTGATCGAGGCTTTAGGTATGGCTTTGAACCGCCGACAAGTGGTATTTGGTATTAGTGTCCTGGTGCTGGGCCTCTGTTGTGCCCTGCCCTTTCAAAAGAGTCGAACCGAGCCGGTGGTCTCGAGTGGTCAGAACGTCTCCGAGGCGAGAGATGAGTTTACCTGGCTTCCTGACGGTGTCACGTTACAGGTGCCTGCTCAGGATCAGTCATCGCCGGCCACCAGCCTTGATGATTCAGCTTCTAGAAGGCATGCGTCCCAGCAACTGATTCCGCCACCACGCGTTCGAAAACATGCCAATTTGGAGCAGACGATTCCAGCTGAGGTGGTGCCCAAGAACCCTAAAGCATTGCTGAGACCAGATGAGACGCTTCCTTTTGATTCCTCGATTCCGGATCCGAAACAAGCTTTGCTACCAGGTAAGATACTACCAGACTGGCAGTGGTATGTTGTCAGGCGTGGCGATACGATGGCAGGCCTGGCCGAACGGTTTTGGGGAGATGCTCAGCAATCTGGTCGGATTCAAGAACTGAATCAAGAGGAGTTCACAGAACTCCAGGTGCTACCGGTGGGACGTAAGATTCGCATACCGAAGTTGCCCTTGCCCTAACGGGTTGCTGTCCAGGGAAGCCGTTAGCGACTATTTGGACTCGTTGAAGGGGTTGGTACGATCCGTCCAAGGAAAATCGGCTTTGCGTTTTTCCAGTCGCAATAGAACAAAGTTGCTGATCAGTGTAAGAGGATCCGGTTCGATACCCTTTGCAAACAGATCTGCACTCTGTTTAGTCGTCTTGCAACCATAATTAAAGAGAGATTCTTTCTGGGATTTAGGTAGTTTGTCACGTGCCTTCTCGAATCGGTTGTAGACTCGGCGGGCATCGCTAAAAGCTCGCGTGTTCTCTTTCCCAGTGATGATCAACGTGGAGAGTCGACTGACTTGCGGGTGAGTATAGGCAGCTTGTGCCGTCAGACCTTTAAAGGACTGGGGCGGAGAAATGAGTACCAGGGCCTTGACGTCCTGGCCCTGCTTGAGCGTGGGTAAACGTGGCGCATTCCAATCACGAACAGCCCACTCCAGGGCAATCAAAGCACCGAGGTCTGAACCTATCAGGCAAAGCTGTTCTAAGTTAAGCAGCCCTTCGTTGTTTTGTTTTCGAAGAAAGCTCTTGCAGGCTTCCAGGTCCATCCACATCGCCATCAAGGCTTGCTTGTTCATACGGTCTCTTCGAATCGTAGCGAACCCCTGGGGAGTCCTGCGTTTGGTACTGAGTCCGTGGCCTCGTAAATCAGGAACGATGACCGCGTGCCCCCGCTTTTGCAAGCTTAGAGCCAGCTCTGCATACTGTGACCCTCGTTCTTCCCAACCATGAATCAACATGATTGGTACCGAGTCCTTCTTACGGGTGCCTGGATAGAAGCGACAGTTCAACGAAACGCCATCCTTGGTCAGGAGTTTCTTTGTCTCCGGCGCTGGTATTTTCGGTTTCTTGTCGTCGGCTTTCTCGGCGTCTTGAGCCTTGACCGAAGGAGAATTCATCAACAGAGTTTGGGTCAGAAATAGCATCAACAACAGCCAAGCGGGTGACCTGCCGGCTGAGTGACCAGTGCGTCGTTGCAAAGAACTGTCAAAAGAACGAAACATGAGAAGAAACTCCTGGTTGACCACACCTGGGTGGGTTGGGCAGACCAACGGATGGTTTTCCGGTTGGTTGATTTTATCGTAGGAG
>JAYGDG010000222.1:0-1817 GCA_046583015.1 Pirellulaceae bacterium
CGCCCATTCGCCCCGAAGTCCTTCTGTCCCCTGGCAACAACTCCTGGTCGTCCTCACGGTTGTCGGTTCTGCCATCTCCACGGTCAGGGCAGCAGAGCAGCCAAATATTCTGTTCGTCTTTACGGATGACCACGCCTACCAGTCTATCTCTGCCTACGGTTCACGGATCAACCAGACGCCCAACATGGATCGGATAGCTCGCGAGGGGGTGCGATTCGACAACTGCTACGTCACCAATTCGATTTGCGGTCCGATGCGAGCTGCCATCTTGACTGGAAAATACAGCCACGTGAATGGCTTCATGGTCAATGGCAACCGATTTGACGGATCCCAACAGACCTTTCCAAAACTGCTTCAGGGCGCCGGCTACCAGACAGCGATCGTTGGCAAGTGGCACTTATCGAGCCAGCCTACTGGCTTTCATTACTCCGAAATACTAATCGGCCAGGGACCGTACTACAATCCGCCGATGCTCAAGAATGGAAAGCGGACACAACATACTGGCTACACCACGGAGATCATTACCGACCTGGCCCTGAACTGGCTGCAAAAAAAACGGGACAGGAGCAAGCCTTTCATGCTAATGTTTCAGCACAAGGCACCGCACCGCGCCTGGGAACCAGGCCCCAAGTACTTGTCGATGTACGACGACGTCACCATTGCAGAACCCACCACGCTCTTCGACAACTACGAGGGTCGGGGGAAGGCAGCGCATCAGCAGGACATGACCATCGCCGAGACGATGACTCCGCGAGACTTAAAGTTGACGCCGCCACCGAATCTGACCAGCGAGCAGTTGCAAGTCTGGAATGCTGCCTACGAACCCAAGAACAAGGCTTTTCGCGAAGCCAATTTAACTGGCAAAGAACTGGTCCGTTGGAAATACCAGCGTTACATCAAGGACTATCTTCGTTGCATCGCTGCCGTGGACGACAACCTGGGCCGTATGCTGGACTACCTGGACGAATCGGGACTGGCCAAGAACACGATCGTCATCTACTGTTCGGACCAGGGGTTTTACCTGGGCGAACATGGCTGGTTCGACAAGCGCTGGATGTATGAAGAATCGCTGCGGACCCCATTACTGGTCCGCTGGCCGGGAGTCATTGAGCCAGGCAGACTGAACGATGACATTGTTTCCCCGCTTGATTTTGCCGAAACTTTCTTAGATATTGCCGGCGTTGATGTGCCCGCTGACATGCAGGGGCGAAGTCTGCTGCCCATCCTGCGCGGGAAAACACCCTCAGACTGGCGCAAAACCTTCTATTATCACTACTATGAATACCCGGGCTGGCATTACGTGAGACGACACTATGGTGTCACCGATAGCCGCTTCAAGCTGATTCATTTTTACGAAAAAGATATCGACGAGTGGGAGTTTTATGACCTCAAGTTTGACCCTAACGAACTGAACAATCTTTACGGTCATCCCAGTTACGGCCAGATCCAGGAACAACTTCATGCCGAAGTAAAACGTTTGCGACGAGAACTCAAGGTGTCGGCTGAAGATCCGCCATCGACGATCATCAAACGGTTGCCCCCCAGGATCAGGAAACCGACCAATTAATGAGCAGGGAGATTTTAGCCACAACCATGGACCCTCTTAAGTCACCACCCGTTCTTGGCAGCAGTTCCTGTTCGCGACGCTCAATCTTGCAGGCAGGTACCCTGGGACTACTGGGCCTGGACATGTCTTCGCTGCAACAGTTGTCTGCCCGGGATGCCAACGGTGGCTCTCAGGATGGCTCAGCGAAATCCGTCCTCTTCATATTCCTCTCTGGCGGCCTGTCGCAATTGGACAGCTTCGACATGAAGCC
>JAYGDG010000242.1:0-5121 GCA_046583015.1 Pirellulaceae bacterium
CACGGTAAGCCAGGTAATGCATCCATCCCATGAAGCCGACTCCAGCAATGCCAACCTTAATCATGTCTCGCTCTCCACTTTATCATGCGTTTTTCGATCCGAAGCAGCCCCACGGACAAATCGTCCTAAGCGTCACTGGTCCCGTTTACCAGTTGCACAAACTGCTCATAAGCAACGTCCCAGGGCGCTGGCTGTTGCGGCTCGTAAGTCTCCACGGGGAAACTCTGGCGAATCAACTCGCGGCCCTCTCGCACAGACTGCACCGCACCCTGCGCCACCAGCTGGACCACGATATTGCCAATGGCTGTCGCTTCCACCGGTCCCGCAACCACCTGCCGGTTACAAGCATCTGCCGTCATCTGGCATAACAACCGATTCTGGGTTCCCCCTCCGACAATGTGAATCGTCTCAACGGTGGCACCAGTCAACTGCTCAAGATCATTAAGTACCATCCGGTAACGTAACGCCAGGCTCTCCAAGGCACAGCGGATAATCGCTCCATGGCTGTCCGGCACCGGCTGAGACGTCGTTTTGCACAAGTCGACGATCGCTTCTGGCATATCCTGCGGAACAACCAGGGAGGCCGCATCCGGATTGATCAAGGAAATCAATGGCTCACTGGCCGTGGCCTGCTCCACCAAATCAGGCCAGTCATACTGGCGCCCTTCCAGGTTCCAAATACGCCGACATTCCTGAATGAGCCACAACCCCGCAATATTCTTTAGCAGGCGGACCGAATCCCCCACGCCACCCTCGTTGGTAAAGTTCTTGCTCAAGCATTCTTCGTTAATGATCGGTGCTGGAATTTCCATGCCCATTAACGACCAGGTACCACTACTGATGTAACACCACTTGGGCTGCGGATCGAGCAATTCACTCGTCGGCACCGCCACCACGGCACTGGCAGTGTCATGCGTTCCCGGTAACACAACCTCGATTCCCTTGATGCCAGTCGCTTCTTGAACCGACCTGCGCAAGTCACCCAATTGCGTTCCCGGTGGCGTCACCGGACCTAACAAATCATGGGGAAGACCCAGCTTCGTTAAAAGACCAACTGCCCATTGCCGCTGCTGAGGATCAAAGAACTGAGTCGTCGTCGCATTGGTAAACTCGTTGACCTTCTCACCAGTCATCAACCAGTGAAATAGATCAGGGATCATCAATAACCGCTCAGCCGCCGCCAAGACTGGCGAGTTGGCCTTCTTGAGCGCCAGCAACTGGTACAAGGAGTTAAACTGCATGAATTGCAATCCGGTTTGGGCAAACACCTCTTCGCGAGATACCACCGCAAACACCTCTTCCATAAGGCCATCCGTATGCGGATCCCGATAGTGACGCGGATTGGCTAATAATTCGTCTCCCGCTCCCAGCAAACCAAAATCAACACCCCAGGTGTCGACACCCACGCTGACAACCTGGTCAGTGAATTGACCAGCGGCGATTCGCAAACCGTTGAGCATCTCCTGCCAGAGACCGAGCAAATCCCAATAACAGCGATCGCCCACCCAAATCCCGCCATTGCTAAAGCGATGGATCTCATCCAGTTGCAATTGCGCACCGTCAAAACGGCCCGCCACCAGGCGGCCCCCAGAGGCTCCCAAATCAAACGCCAGATAATCCTGTTCTGCAGCCATCGTTACTCCCTTGTTTCCGTGGCAACAATTAAAGAGTTTACCGAAAAAACGCCGATAAAACAGTCACTTGCCTTATTGTTCACTTTGTTGATAAACATTATGATTATTACAATCCGCCACCGGCAGCAGACAAGCGGCTCAAGCAACCGGACACGTCCAGGAGTGATTCGCCCATGAGCGGCCCCACTTTCACACCAAAAACCACCCAACCTGCCGGGTTCCCGCTGCGCAAAACCGACTCCACGGTCCCCTTTGAACCGCTCCAGCCAACTGCTGAACTGTTAGCGGAGTTAACAGACCAGAGTGAGCGTTTAGAGACTGCCACACCCGCTGAAATTCTAAGTTGGGCCGTGAAACGATTTTCTCCTTTCTTCAGCATGGCCACAGCCTTTGGTCCTGAAGGAATGACCATTATCCACATGCTGGCGGAGATCGCTCCTGAGACGCCCATCTTCAATCTCGACACCGGCTATCAGTTTGCCGAGACCTTGGAGTTACGGGACCGCGTCAAGGCGAAATACGGGATAGAAGTGGCACTTTTGAAACCAGAACTGACCGTTGAAGAATATGAATCATTGCATGGCGGTCCCGTCTACAAAACCAATCCTCAACAATGCTGTTTTGATCGAAAATTAACCCAACTGCAGAAAGCAGCTGGCAGCTTGCATGCCTGGGCTAGTGCCATTCGGCGCGAGCAAAGTCCTGACCGGGCACAGGCACCGATTATTGGCTGGGACAAAAAATTCTCACTGGTCAAAGTCAGCCCCTTAGCCAACTCAACCAAACAACAAGTCTGGAAGATGATTAGCGACCATGACATCCCCTACAACCCGCTGCACGACCAGGGATTTTCGAGTATTGGGTGCCAGCCCTGCACACGGGCCATCACACTGGGTGAAGATGAACGGGCTGGTCGATGGAGTGGCACAAGCAAAGTCGAATGTGGATTGCATTCGATCGAAGAGAACAAGACCTGATCATCCAGCAAAACAACCAAACCGCAGCAAAGACCACTCAGTTCCTTTGAAATACAACGGTAAAGCATCGTGAATATTTCCGCGAAAACCGAATATGCCTGCATTGCTATGCTGGAATTAGCCTGTCAGTATGCTGGCCAAAAACCGGTCCGGATACGGAGCATTGCTCAACGGCACGGAATTCCCGCTCGTTTTCTTGTGCAAATCCTGCTGCAATTGAAGGCCGCTGGCCTGGTACAAAGTACGCGCGGCGCAGCCGGGGGCTACCGTCTTGCCCGTGATCCAGCTCTGGTAACCCTCCGCGATGTTACCCAGATTCTCGATGGGCAACCGGCCACCATTACCAGCAAAGCTGAACACGCTACACCCATTTCCACAACGTTGATCGACATCTTCAATCATTTTCGTGCTCAACAAACGGAAATGTTGCAAACCATCACCCTCGCTGAACTCATGCAACGAGCAGAGCAAGAAACCAACCCGATGTACTATATTTAGCCGCTTCCATCGTCAACCGAAAGAGAGTCCACGGGCTTCCTCTTGACCGAAAAATGACAGCCAGTATAGTCAAAGCGCCGGTGCCTTAACCTTTCTTGCTGATGCTCGGTGGCAGTCTAGCGGACAGCAGAGACTTCGAAACCCAAACTACGATCATGGTACGGGGATCGACTGCTGACGCTGATCATACCTTCCAGTTGAATGTTACTTCAGGAACTGAAGTGTCTAGCTATGGCTGCTGACGTCCTTGACCTCCGAAATGCTCCCGATCCGCACGAGTTCGTTCAGCGGGCGGTAGCCGCGATTGCAGCGGGCCAACTCGTCGCCTTTCCCACCGAAACAGTCTACGGAATCGCGGCCGGGGCTCTGCAGGCCGAGGCTGTCACCCGCTTAAGCGAGGTCAAGGGACGCGCCGAAGACCACCCATTTACCTTGGCCATCAAGAACCCGTTGGAAGTCATGGACTATGTCCCCGAACTCTCAGTGGTTGCTACCCGACTGGCTCGACGCTGCTGGCCGGGCCCCTTAACGCTGGTGCTCGCGGGAGACCACCCGAACAGTCCGTTACAGCAGTTTCCGAAAAACGTTCAACAGGCCGTCATGCCAGCTGGCACCGTGGGACTCCGTGTCCCCAGCCATCCAGCCATTCTGTCAGCCCTGGAACTCTCTGACGAACCTTTTGTGCTCACCAGCGCCAACCTCAGTGGGCAACCGGCTGCGGTTAGCGCAGACCAGGTAATCGACAGCCTGGGCGACCAGTTAGACCTGATCCTGGACGACGGGCCCACCCGCTTCAGCCAGGCTTCGTCGGTGGTCGCTGTGCAGAACAATCAAATCCAATTACTGCGAGAAGGGCTGCTCGACCCCGAAACTCTCAAACGACTTTCCTCGCTGGTCGTTCTGATCGTCTGCACCGGAAACACCTGCCGCAGCCCGATGGCTGAACTGTTGTTACAGCAGCAGATCGCTGAAGCTCACAACTGCAGCACGGATCAGCTGGAAGATCACGGAGTCCTGGTTCTCTCGGCTGGCTTAGCCGCCGGGGCAGGATTTCCCGCAACCAGCGAAGCCATTGATGCCGTGGCCCCGCATGGCATCAATCTGTCCGCGCATGAATCGCAACCGATAACGGCTCGACTCGTAAAAGTCGCTGACCTGATCTTGACCATGACACGCTCTCATCGACAAGCTATCGTGAATCATTGGCCGGAGGCTGCCGATCGAACACACTTACTTTCCCGAGACAATAACGATATTAGTGATCCCATCGGAGGATCGGCTGAGGTGTATCAAGACTGTGCTGAGCAGCTCAAGCAGCAGCTTGCCCAATGGCTCCCGGACTTCGATTTTTCCGGGAGCTCTGGAACAGGTTAGAATAGAAAGGTAGTCGGTATGCGGATTGCGATCGGAAGTGACCACCGGGGATTCACGCTAAAAACCCACTTGATCAAGATACTCAACCAGGCAGCACATGAGGTGGTTGATGTGGGCACGGACAGTGACCAGAGCGTTGATTATCCAGATGTCGCTGCTACCGTCGGAGAACACGTTTCACAACAGCAGGTCGAACGTGGCATTCTGATTTGTGGAACCGGGATCGGTATGTCCATCACCGCGAACAAGTTCCCCGGCGTTCGTGCGGCTCCCTGCCATAACGTCGAAGCGGCAGAAATCAGCCGACAACACAACGACTTGAATGTACTCTGCCTGGCAGCCAGCGGTGACCATCTCGAAACGACCGCCGAAAATATTGTCCAGACCTGGCTCAAAACACCGTTCGAAGCTGGACGTCATGCACGTCGGCTGGAAAAAATCACCGCGCTTGAGAATGCCAAGGCCGTCTCCCCCCCAGTGGATCCATCCTCGTCTTGCTAGCGGCAACGCCCAGAAAGACCTGCTGCTCGCTGGTCAAAACGGTTAAATCCTGTCGGTCATTCCGATTAGGTGACGCACCTTTGGGCGGTCGTAGCGGTCACGCCGGAGAAGCTGACAAGTTTCTGCTAAGTTCCTTC